>CAYTYG010000405.1:0-1477 GCA_964441515.1 uncultured Treponema sp. | reverse complement strand
CGGGGCCAGGACAGGGACAACTGGGTCTGGATCCGGGACGCCGAGAAGAACCGCCTGGTGGTGGGCACCCAGGCCCGCATTCTCTACCAGGACGCCATGGGGAGGACCAGGATCGCCCTCCGGTTCAACGAGATGGTGCGGAAGGGCGAGGTGGGTCCCATCATGCTGGGGCGGGATCACCACGATTGCGGCGGAACGGACAGCCCCTTCCGGGAGACGTCCAATATCAAGGACGGCTCCAACGTTCTGGCGGACATGGCCGTCCAGTGCTTCGCGGGCAACGCGGCCCGGGGCATGAGCCTCGTGGCCCTGCATAACGGGGGCGGTGTGGGCATAGGGAAAGCCGTCAACGGGGGTTTCGGCCTGGTCCTGGACGGCTCGGAACGGATAGACCGCATCATCCGGACGGCCATGCCCTGGGACGTGATGGGCGGGGTCGCGCGCCGCGCCTGGGCCCGGAACGAGCACGCCCTCTCCACCGCGGCGGAGTACAACGACTCGCACTCCGACTTGGGCCGCGTGACCCTGCCCTACCTCGCGGACGAAGAGCTGGTCCGAAAGGTCGTCGGGAAGTCTTCTTGAGCGGGAAGAGCGCCGGGAGCGCGCCAAGTCCCCGGCTCACCGCGATCCCGGGCGATCGCCGGCGGTAGCCGGACCCGGCCCCCCCCCCGGACGAGTCGGGGGGGGAGTACCCGGGCGGCCGTCAGGCCCCGACCAGGAGCAGGGCGAAAGGGGCGGCCAGGACCAGGGAGAGGACTACGCGCTCGAACCAGACGACCACGAGATCCCCGATCGTAAGCGGGATGCGCGTGGACAGGATGCAGGGTATCGACGCGGAGAAGAAGATGATCTCCGAAACGCAGACGATGGCCACCACGGCCTTCACGAGGACGGACCCCCCGGCGATCACGCCCACGGGGATGAACATCTCCGCCAGGGAGGAAGCCAGGGCTCCCGCCAGGACCATCGGGCTGCCCAGGGAGGGGAAGACGAGGCCGGCCAGCCACGTGAAGGGCAGGAAGATGTAGCCGATCACGTTGAAAATCCCGTAGTGGGCCAGCACCAGGCCGAAGTACCCGACGGACAGCAGGGTCGGCCCGATGGAGACGGACAGGCGGACCCCGGCGACGATGTTCTTGCCCACCTCCTTGAGGACGCTCCCGGAGCGCTCCGCGGCCCCGCAGGCCAGGACCCAGGATTCCCGAGGGATCTGGGAAACCGGGAATTTCGGCTCCGCATCCGGGGCCTGCCCCTCGAAGCCGGTATCCTTCTTGCGGGAAATGGGCGGGAGCCGCGCCGTGATCGCGGTAGCCAGGAAGGTGACCACGAGGGTGGACCAGAAATAGGCCACGAACTTCGGACCGCCCAGGCCCGACGCGTTGGCCACGATGACCATGAAGGTGGCCGATACCGTGGAGAATCCCGTTGCGATGATGGAGGCTTCCTTGTCCGAGTACCGCCGCGTCTGGTACATCCG
>CAYTYG010000404.1:0-2832 GCA_964441515.1 uncultured Treponema sp. | reverse complement strand
TCCAGCATCTCCTTGTCCTCGGTGTCCCGGATCTTCTCGATGGCCCGGACCAGACGGCGTATGGGGCTCACGATGATCACCGAAAGGAGAGCGGCCAATACCACGCCTATGGCCAGGACCAGGAGGGCCACGGCCCCGGTGATCCGAACCAGGTTGAAGGAGGCGTTCCTCAGCTCCTCGTTGATGAGCTCCGTGGAAACCTCCAGCCGGACCATGCCCCGGTAGAAGATCCCTTCCTGTCCCTGGCGGAAGACGATGGGCTTGTAGAAGACGTACCTCGTCTGGCCGGGTGCCAGGGCCGTCGGCACGAAGGCGGGCACGGATCCCATGGCCTCCTGGGATATGGCTTGGAGTCGGTCGTTCAGGATCCGTTCCTGGGTCCGGGTTTCCGCCGCGATGAGCCGGAGCCTCTCCTCGTTCTGGGGCGTCAGGCGCACGGCCAGGGCGTTCGCCTCGGCGGTCAACTTGGCCAGGTTCTCGGCTATCGCGCCTACTTCCTCCCGGGCCCGCCGGTCAACCGCGTCCTGGATCTCCCGGATGCGTACGGACAGACCGTCCGAGAGCTCGCTGCGGCCGGGTCGGAGCTCCGGGCCGTCGAGCTTGCTCTGGATATCCGGGTCGTTCGTGGCCCAGACGATGTCGGAGCTCGTGGTGGTCCTTCCCTGGGCGTCCCGGGAGCCGTAGCCGGTGATCGTCACGTACAGGGCTTCTTCCAGGGCCCCGGACTGCTGGGGCAGGAAGCCCAGCTCCAGGAGGTTCTCCGCCGGAAGGTAGGTCCGGGCGCCTTGCGCTACGCTCTCCAGGAGAACCCGGGTCTTCTGTTCCAGGCCCCGGGCCAGGTTCTGCCCCTGGGTTTTGACCATGAAGACCCCCAGGGGAACGGCCACCATGGCGGTCACGAACACCACCAGGAGGGCGATGATGGAGGTGAATTTGAATCCGAGGCTCATGCCGCGCGTACGGAGCTTGCGCACGGCCGTTTTCTTCTTTGCCAGGGGCATAGGCCCTCCTTCGATAAGAGCGGCGACCTCCATCCGGATCACGGCGCCGTCCTGGATAACGGCGGCCACGCGGCGGAGGGTGGCGAGTATGCCGACGGCCCCGAAGGCCACGGCCAGGACCGCGAACAGGTCCCAGAAGGAAATCCGGTAGCGGCTCGGGGCCCGGAAATTCCAGACGGGTTCGTAGCGGGCGGTGAAATCCCCGAACTTGATGGTGCCCGAGACGTCGAAGGCCAGGCGGGAGCCCGCCCAATACCAGCCCCGGACGGGGTGCAACAGACCGAGCCTGTATTCGCCCTCCTCCACATCCTGGGCCGCGATGCCGCCTATGGATCGGTCGGAGTCCACCGTATAGCCGCCTGCCTCCCGCTCGAAGGAATAGTCGAAGGGAGGCTTGCCGTCCCGGTCCAGGACGATCGAGGACACGACCCCGTCCTCCCGGAAACCCCGCCCCAGGATACGGAGGTAGGTGGTTCCGAAGTCGTCCCGGGTCCGAAGCACGTCGGAGACCAGGGTGAAGGGGACGAACTTGTCGGCCCTCAGGAAGGCCCGGGATGTCGGCCCCACATTTCCAACCTCGTCGATCGCGGAAACCGCGAGGATGTAGTAACCGTCGTCCACGTTGGAGAAATTCGCCGTGGTCGCCGGTCCCCGGGGAACGGGCGGCGGAACCACGGTCCCCGCGCGGCCCGCGAGCCCGAGCTCGTAGTCCGTGACGGGCTCGAAGGAGTAGCCCGCCGCCGGGCCGGCAGCCTCGGCCGCCTTGGGCCGCTTGCGGGCGGGCGGGCGGTCCAGGGGGCCCAGGTACCGGAGGGTCCAGGCGTAGGATGAGACGTCCGGGTCGGAGGGGGGTGTCCAGGAAAGGCCGAAGGTATTCGAGGCGAGGAATCCGTCCGATCCCGTCTCCGGGGCCAGGATGGCCGGGGCGCCGGGGGGCGTCGTGTCCCGAAGGAACTCAAGGCGGGCGGGGACGGACCAGTTGCCCGCGTAGTCCACGGAGCGGATGGAGAACCACCAGGATCCGTCCTGGTCGGCCTGGAACGACGCCCGGTTGACCGTCTCCACGGCCATCAGGGTTTCCGGGGGAATCCGGGCCGGGTCCCGGCCCCAGGTATAGGAGTATCCCGCTATGCCCGAAGAGTCCTCGGGGGTTGTCCAGCGGATCGTGGCCGTATCCCTGCGGACGCGGCGGCCGGAAATGAAATCCACGGCTGCCGCGGGCGGAGGCCGAACCGAGGTGTCCGGCTCCAGGGCGACGATGCGGGACGGGGCGGAGCCCGACTGGGACTGCCAGAAGCCCCAGACCCGGCCTTTCCGGTAGATCGAGCGTCCGAACGTCGCCTCCCCCGAAAAGGATCCCGTGATATCCCGCTCGCGCCACAGCAATCCTTCCCGGAACGCGATGTATACCCGGTTCTTGCCCCGCCGGTTGTCGAACCATGTGACCGCGGGATTCTCCCCGGCGTCCACAAGGCGCGGTTCCGAGGCCGATCCGGAGCCCAGGGTTATCCGTTCGGCCGTGTCCGGGACATAGGAGCCGGAGGAATCCAGCTCCGCGAAGTACACCTGGGGAGGGGCCGAGCCCTGCCTTCGTTCCCACGCTAGGTGTAGCCTGCCTCCGATGAGCGCCAGATGGGGCCGCTGGTTCTCGAAGGTCCGCCACTCCCGCCGCGACACGGAGGTGGGATCCTCGAAGCCCGTCACGTGGACGGCTCGACCCCAGGTCGCCCCCCGGTCGGTCGTTCGCTTGGAGTAGAGTTGGAAGGTCGGGCGCTCCCCCGTGAAAAGGGCCTGGAAGACCACGACATCCGACTTCCCTACGGAGACGGCC
>CAYTYG010000403.1:0-2850 GCA_964441515.1 uncultured Treponema sp. | reverse complement strand
CTGGCCGAATGGGGCGGCAGTTCGATGTACGAGGAGATCGTCGAGGTGATGAAGACGACGACGGAAGGCTGGGCCGGGACGGACGTTTCCTGGGCTACGGAGAGTGCGGGAAGCGAGAGGCACAATACGATAGCCAAGAGGGGCCGCATGATTTCAGTGTACTGTATCTTTTAGAAAACTCAAGGCTTCCGGGGCCGGCGCCTTCATTATCCGGAATTTATAAAAAATATATCGATATACAATAAATTATCCTTGAAAAGCAGGAAGGAAAGCGATACTTTATCGGCCAGGAGCCTAAAGGAGGTCCTGAGATGAAGTATTTCGGAAACCGGTCCCTGTCGTCCGTCATGGGCGCTCTTCTGAACGCCGCCTGGTACCTGGCCTGGATTTTCGCGGCGATAGCGATCGTACTGGCCGTGGTGATCGTCTTCCACGCCCAGTTCGGGAGCCCGTTCGCCGAGGGTCTGGCCGGCAGCTCCAAGGCGGACATCCGGGATTGGGAGATGTTCCAGAGCCTGCCCCTGGGGATACGGATCCTCGTACTGCCCTATTTCGGCGCGCTCATGGCGTTGGTGTTGATCGTGATCCGGAAGGCGCGGGCCTTGTTTTTGAACTTCCGGAACGAGGTTGTATTCGACCAGGGCAACGTCCGGATCATCCGGGAAATCAGCAAGCTGGTCATCATATCGGCAGTCCTGACCTTCAGCGCGGGGTCCTTCTTGGCGGGGGTGATCCTGCTCCTGCTCTGCGAGATCCTCAAGGCCGGAACCAGCCTCCAGGAAGAACACGATCTGACCGTATAAGGAGCCTTCCATGAGCATCATTTTCCGGCTGGATCGGATGATGGCCGACCGCAAGATGCCGCTGAACGAGCTGGCGCGGCGGATCGGCCTGACGGACTCGAACCTGTCGATCCTGAAGACCGGGAAGGCCCGGGCGGTGCGCGTCTCGACGCTGAACGCCCTGTGCCGGGAGCTTAAGTGCCAGCCCGGCGATCTGTTGGAATATGCCCCGGGGGAGCCGGAGGGAGGGGAAGATGAATGAACAAACAAGGACGGCCGCCTGGGCCCCCGGATATCCGAAGGTCCTCTTGGTCGTGTACTCCTATCACCACGGAAACACGCGGAAGATCGCGGAAGCCATGGCCGGGGAGCTTGGTGCGGAGAT
The DNA here is from genome assembly GCA_964441515.1 of uncultured Treponema sp. GTDB lineage: Bacteria > Spirochaetota > Spirochaetia > Treponematales > UBA12059 > JAAYUR01. Next base: position 1,683 of record CAYTYG010000403.1, on the reverse strand, counting down.
CCGGACGCCCGCCCAGGTTTCCCCGGAAACTCTTGCCGGGTACGACCTCGTCGGATTCGGCGCGGGAATCGACTCCGGGCGGCATTACAAGCCTATCCTCGACCTCGCCGACCGCCTGCCGCATGTGGAGGATCGTCCGGCTTTCCTATTCTCCACCTGCGGCATTCCCGCGTCCCTTGCCCGGGGAGATATCCCGGCGCGCCAAGTCGAGGGCAACCACGCCGCGCTCCGGGAAAAGCTGCGAGATCGGGGATACCGGATCGCGGGAGAATGGGGGTGCCTGGGTTTCAACACGAACCTCTTCCTGAAGTTCTTCGGCGGGGTGAACAAGGGCAGGCCCGACGGGAACGACCTGGAAGGAGCGAAGGCGTTCGCCCGGGGCCTTCAATAGCGGGGGACGCGGGGCGTCCATCCGGATGCCCGCACGGGCTGCGAACGCGCAGTCCGTACCCGGCCGGACCCTTCGGCGGCGGAAGGGGGAGCGCGTCTATTTCCGGCGCGGTCATGCTTTTCGCCTTCTTCATGTTCACAACTTTTACCCAGTCTTCAGGAACGAGCGAATATTGGATCTTGAAGCGCCGCGCCTCGTCAAGGCGGCTCCAACTTAACGATCAATCAACCGGCCTATCTTCTTTTCCGCCTCGGCGATTTCTAGAAGCAAACCAGGAACGCGCGAGCGATAGTCCTCTTTTCGATAGCGTTTGTCGCCTAAGAGATCGTTGATTTCGCCGTACTTCGCCGAGGACTCTCTGAGGAGCGCGATGACCTCCTCGTAGTCTCCCTCCGCGCTGAAGCGGCTACCGATGAACTCGGCGTTATCCCGGCGGGAATATTCTCCGAACGATAGCCACACGGGGAGGAGCTTGGTCCAGCCCCAGTCGGGAATTTCCTTGGTTCGTATTTCCTTGGCCAAAGATTCGCAGGCACGGCTCCCCGTGGAAAGATCGATGAAAGGAATCCTGCCCCCTATCATATTCTCGCCATTGCGTTTCCACACGGCCCGGTAATCGGCGTTCTTCTCAATCTTCTCAAAGGTCATGTAACTATAGCCGCGCGAACCGGTGAACTTCTCCTGGAGCGTCGAGATTCCCCGCATGAAGGCTTCGAGGGAAGCGGACTTCCCCGGGCCCGCGTCAGGCGTGAATTCCTCGTGGAATCCTGGCTCGTAGTAGCAGAAACCGTCCTGGGAATATCCCGTCAGAACGGCGGCGTGGGGGAAGAAAAAGGTCTCCTCCGTATGGGTGTTGTAGTCGTACATGATCATGACCGGTTCGCCGCGGGATAGTGAACTCTTCATCGCCCGTATGCACAGGTCCGGATCCGTCGTGGAGTGAAGTATGCGCCGCAACCCGAGGTATTCCGCGCCGAATCGGATTCCCGCCATGGTATCCGAGATGGGCATGAAGGCGACGAAGGAATCCTTATAGAATCCGCCGTACGAATAACCGGTCAACCAATTGTAGTATTCGATCGGTTCGTGGACGCCGGCCCACTCCCCGATCATTTGAAGGCAGGTCGGTACGCAGTACGCCTTTTCGTTCGCGATCCATGTGAGTCCTTCGATATGGTGTTCTTGAGGGAAGGCCGCCACGCTCTCCGGGTCGATTCTTATCGCGCCGTAGGTCCGGTCCGGCGGGCCCTTGCAAGAGAAGGCACAGAACGCCGCGGTCAAATATAAAAGTA
>CAYTYG010000402.1:0-2854 GCA_964441515.1 uncultured Treponema sp. | reverse complement strand
GCCCGGCCGTGAGCCCCCCCGCAAAGCCGTTGTTGTAGAGGTCCAGTCCCATATGCCAGGCCCCCGTGCGCTCCACCAGGATGAGGTGCAGGAAGCCCGCCAGGAACCCGACCCCTATCCCGAACTCCCCGGCCAGGGGAGCCAGGGTCGTTCCGAAAAGAAGGGCCAGGATGGGGCCGGGGGCCGTCAGGGACTTTCCGAACAGGACCGTGGAGCAGAAAACCCCCGCCACGACGGGAGCCGCGTTCCGGGGGTGTTTTCCGAAGGCCCCGAAGCCCAACAGGGTCAATAGGCCCCCCAGGACGGGTCCGTTAAAGTCTCCCCCCGCCAGGGCCACGTAGGCGCTGCCGGCCAGGCCCAAAAGCCCCATGTTCACCAGGGCGGCCCCGGGGGAAACGAGGTCCATAAAGTCCGAGGGGAGGCGCCCGGTGAGCTTGAGAATCCGGACGAACCCCGACAGCGCCCCCTTTCCCTCCAGGGCGAAAGCCCAAGCCAGCATCGCCAGGGAGAACCCGGGCACCAGGAAGACGAGAACCGGGTGCACGGAGTCGTTCCAGATGACCGTGACGGCCATGTTCCGCCCGGCCGCTGCCAGGACGGCGGCGGCGAAGAGCCCGAAGAACCCGCAGGTCAGTCCGACGTTGTAGAGGTTGTACCCCGCGTGCACTCTCAGCATCGCCATAGCCAGGCCCGGAAGGATGAAGCCCGCCAGGACGCCTCCGGCAACCCCGGCCGCCACGGCCGCGGGGCCTTCCAGCCCCATCTCCAGGGCCAAACCCGCCACCAGGGGACCCAGGGCCGAACCGAACAGGGCTATCATGATGTAGCTCTTGAAGGGCTTGCCCGCCGCGCGCGCCGCAAGCAAGACACCCGCGGCTATCGGGAGCACGTTGAGCAACGTCTTCCCGAAGAGGCTAAACCCCATGACCGTGAAGACGCCGGCTATAGTCGGCCCCGCAAGCCGCACGCCGTTGGCCCGCACCAGGAGCAGGGCCAGGGCGGAAAGGAGGGCCGCGTTGAGCAGGGCGCCTCCCGGGCCCCCGGTCAGGGTGAAGTCGTGGATCAGCCGGGCCGGCGTCCACTGCAGGGCAAGGAATCCGCGGAACGCCGCCTCGGGCCCCTCGCAGGCGAGAGCGGCCGCGGCCGTTCCGACGATGAGAAAGATCATGAGACCGTACAGGGATTTCTCGACAGCAGCCAACGCGACCTCCGAGGATGAGGACTGGAACCTCCCCTCCGGGGAGGATTTGACGCCGGCGTCTTTCGCCGGTATGAAACGGGAGCGCCCCGGGAAAGCGACTTCGGCGGAAAAGCCATTCGGGGCGCATTTGCAGAATACGGCGGGTTGGCGGGGGGGACAAGGAAAAAAAGCGGCACCCCGCAAGATTTACGGACGGGACGGCCGGGCGTTCCCTGCCATGGTAGATAGCCATCCTACGGTTCGGTTCAGGCCGGGTCGACCCGTTTTCCGCGCTATACTATCGGATATTTGCCGGGGAGGGCTCGATACGGTTATTTTAGCCTACCTTGGAGGTAAAAACTGAAGCGGCCCTGTTTTAGGGGAAAAGCCAAGTACCTGGTTCCCAACGGCATCACACTGTTGAGATTGATTTCCGCGCCGGCCTTTTTTTATGCATTTCTAAATTGTTCCTGCGCGATCGCATTTTCCATCTTCGTCTTCGCTTCCCTGACGGATGTTGCGGACGGCATCGCCGCGCGGAGATTATCCGCGTCCAGCAAAATCGGGGCCTATGCCGATGCGGTGGTTGATTTCATCCTGATCGTGTTTGTTTTCATCGCCTTCCTGCAGAAACACTGGTATTGCGTGTTCATCTTCGCTCCCATAGCGGTTTCCTTTTTAAATTTTCTTGCAAGCTCCGGGAGGAACGCCCCCATATATGACCCGTTGGGGAAGTACATGGGCTCGTTCCTGATGGTCGTCATTACCATAACCTTGCTGATACCCCAGGACCTGACCAGGAAAATACTGACCTATGCGTTAGCCGCTTTTTTTATGGTAAATATGGTCGCCAGGACGGCTTACCTGAAAAACGTCCGCCCGGTAGTCCGTAAGGGTGAAGTATATCGGGAGTACCCTTCCCAAGGGGAATGACGGGAACGGTCCCTTTCGGCATCCGCGGGACGCGCGCTGAAGAACCTGGATTATCCTCGGGAATTTCCGCCAAGCACCCGGTCCAGCTCTCGGGCGGGGAGCAGCAGCGCGTCGCCATAGCGCGTTCCCTGGCCTTGGACCCCGGAATCATGCTGTTCGACGAGCCGACGTCCGCGCTGGGCCCGGAGATGGTCAAGGAGGTGCTCGACGTCATGACGGAGCCGGCCGACTCGAACATGACCCTGATCGTCACAACCCACGAACTAGGATTCGCCAAGGCGGCGGCCGACCACATCGCGTTCTTCGACCAAGGCAGGATCGTGGAGACGGGCCGGGGTTCTCGCTTTCGGCCCCATCCCTGGAGCATCCCCCGACAGGTCCTCGACGTCTCGGACCTGTCGGGCCGCTCGTACCGCGGACCCCTTGTGCCCGGGATGCAGTTTTACGCGGAGCGGAAAACTGCTAGGTGAACAAGGCTGTAAGCCTTGTTCACCGGTCCCCCAGACTTGCCGTCACGGTATGAATTGGTAGATTTTTTGGTCGGGCAACGCGGACTCGAACCGCGGACCCCAAGTCCCCCAGACTTGTACGCTAACCACCTGCGCTATTGCCCGACCAAAAAATCTTGTTCTTTAACGTCGTGACGACGCTAACCACCTGCGCTATTGCCCGATGCCACCGTTTCGGGTGCCGAAAAAATGTAGCATGATGCGTCCCCGAGGGTCAAGGCATGGAGGCGGC
>CAYTYG010000401.1:0-2861 GCA_964441515.1 uncultured Treponema sp. | reverse complement strand
GAAGTACAGAACCAGCAGAAGACGAACGACCCCATAGAGCGGTACTTCGGCGTCCTTTCCGGCGACAAAACGACGGACGACGCCGGAATCGCCAAGCTCCGGCAGGAGGCGCAGGCCGAGATCGACTCCGCCGTGAAATTCGCGGAAAACAGCCCCTTCCCCGAGCCGGAGGACGCCCTGAACGACCTCTTTTCATTCTCTCCCCGTGAGTTCCCGGAGGCGGTACTATGAGAACAATATCCTTCAGCGAAGCGACCCTGGAGGCCATGAAAGAAGAGATGCGCAGAGACCCCACCGTCTTCGTGTACGGAGAGGACATCGTGCGGCAGGGCGGGATATTCGGCCAGTTCAAGGGCCTGCCCGAGGAGTTCGGCGACAGGATACGGGACGTCCCCATCAGCGAGACCGCCATCATCGGGGCGGCCCTGGGCGCGGCCCTGACCGGAACCCGCCCCGTGGCGGACATGCACTTCGCGGACTTCATCAGCGTGGCCTACGACGAGCTGGCCAACCAGATAGCCAAGAACCGCTACATGTTCGGCGGCCAGGCGAACATCCCCCTGGTCGTGCGGGCCCCGGACGGCATCATCAACCAGGCCGCCGCCCAGCACAGCCAATCCGTGGAGGGCTGGATCGCGAACATCCCCGGCCTCATCATCGTGGCCCCCTCCAGTCCGTCCACGGCCAAGGGGCTTCTCAAGTCCGCGATACGCCAGAACGACCCGGTCGTCTACTTCGAGCACAAGGTCCTCTATCCCCAGAAGGGCCCCGTGCCGGAAGAGGAATACCTGACCCCCATCGGGAAGGCGGAGATCCGCAAGCCGGGCAAGGACGTGACCATCGTCACCTACTCCATCATGGTCCAGAAGTGCGAAGCCGCGGCCAAGGAGCTGGAGCAGGAGGGCGTCTCCGTGGAGATCATCGACCTCTTGACCCTCAAACCCATGGATACCCCGGCCATCCTGGAGTCCGTCCGGAAGACGCACCGCTGCGTGGTGGTCCACGAAGCCGTGGTGAACGGCGGCCTGGGCGCGGAGATCGCGGCGAGGGTGCAGGAAAAGGCTTTCTACTATCTGGACGCCCCGATCGAGCGGGTAGGAGCCAAGGACGTGCCCATCCCCTACTCCCCCCCCATGGAAAAGTACGTGGCCGCGAACCAGGACGACATCAAGCGGGCTGTATACCGGGTCCTCCACAAGGAGGCGTAACCATGGCCACCCAGGTGCTCATGCCCCAGATGGGGCTTACCATGACGGAGGGCTTGCTGACGGAATGGCTCAAGAAGGAGGGCGAAGCCGTCCACAAGGGGGACGCCTTGTTCTGCATCGAGAACGACAAGGCCACCCTGACCGTGGAAGCCCAGGCGGACGGAGTCCTGTCGAACGTCTCGGTTCAAGCCATGGAGACGGTGCCCGTCGGGACGGTCGTAGCCCTGATACTCGCGGAGGGGGAGAAAGCGGGGAACCTGCCGAAGGCCCCGCCCAAGAAAGCAGCGCCGGCTTCGGAAGCGGTTCCGGCTCCCGCCGCGGCCGCCCCGGTCCAGCCGGCCGCACAGGTGCCGTCCAAGGCGGCTCAGCCCGCGGCCCCGGTTCCGGCCGCCTCTTCCGACGGGTTCATCCTTGCCTCCCCCCGGGCGCGGAGCCTCGCACGGGCGGCCAAGCTGGATCTCGGATCCCTCCGCGGCAGCGGCCCGGAGGGCGCCGTCCTGGAACGCGACCTGCCCGCCTCCGCCCGGGAGGCGGCTCCGGAAGCGGAGATCCCGGCCCGGGGGCCCGAGGCTCCGGGAACCCCGGCGGGCGGCCTGTCCGGCGGGCCGGAGCCCTTCGAGCTTGTCACCCTGCCTCGCATAGGCCGCGTGGGAGCCCAGCGTATGGCCGAGAGCTGGAGGGAAATCCCCCAGTTCACCCTGTACGCCGACGCCAACGCGGAGGCCCTGATCCGCTTCAACGAGCAGAGCAAGAAGAACGGAAAGCCGGTATCCATCACCGTGCTTCTGGCCGGGCTCCTGGCCCGGGCCCTGCGGGACTACCCGAGGCTGAACGCGTCCTGGGCCGGAAACGGCACGGTGCGTACGTATAAGGCCGTGCACGTGGGGATCGCCATGGACACGCCGGACGGCCTGGTCGTCCCCGTGCTTCGGGACTGCGCGGCCAAGGGCATGGGCGAGCTGGCCAAGGAGATGGCCGCGCTGGCGGATAAGGGGAAGAACCGCGCCCTCGGCCCGGACGAACTCTCGGGGGGGCCGATCACCCTTTCCAACCTCGGGATGTTCGGGGTCAAGCGGTTCCGGGCCATCGTGAACCCGCCCCAGACCGCCATCCTGGCCGTGGGCGCCCTGGATCGCAGGCCCGTCGAAAACGAAGCGGGCGGTATATCGTTCCAGCGCTTCCTGGGGATCAGCGTAACCGCGGACCACCGGGCCGTGGACGGGGCCTACGCGGCCAAGTTCCTGTCCGCCTTCCGGGAACTGATCGAGAACCCGATGTACGCGCTTTTCTAGCGGCGCAGCCAAAAAGACGCGGCCCCGGAAGCTTCCGGGGCCGTTTTTTATTCAGGTCGTCCGATTTACGGCCGCTCCACGCACATCGCGATTCCCATGCCGCCGCCGATGCAGAGGGTCGCCAGGCCCTTCTTGGCCTTCCGCCGTTTCATCTCGTGCAGGAGAGTGACGAGAACCCGGGCCCCGGAAGCGCCTATGGGGTGCCCCAGGGCGATAGCCCCGCCGTTGACGTTGACCTTGGCCATGTCGAATCCGAGCTCCCCGGCCACGCCCAGGGACTGGGCCGCGAAAGCCTCGTTGGCCTCGATGAGGTCCACTTCGTCCAGCTTCCACCCGGCGCGGGAGAGCGCCAGGCGCACGG
>CAYTYG010000400.1:0-2872 GCA_964441515.1 uncultured Treponema sp. | reverse complement strand
CGAATCCCGGTCTACCGGGATACCATCGACAACGTGGAGGGTGTCCTCTACGTCAAGGACCTCCTTAGGTCCCTGGTGCGGGACGAGGAACTGGACCTCGCCAAGATCATCCGGAAGCCCTTTTTCGTCCCCGACTCCAAGCGCATCGATTCCCTACTCCGGGAGTTCAAGCGCCGTAGGGTCCATATAGCCGTGGCCATCGACGAATACGGCGGCGTCTCCGGTATCGTCTGCATGGAGGACATCATCGAGGAGATCGTAGGAGACATCCAGGACGAGTTCGACAACGAGAGGGAGGACATCGTGGCGCTCGGCGACGGGATCTGGCTCTGCGACGCCCGGGTCAACATCCAGGACCTCAACGAGGAGATAGGCTCCGACCTCCCGGTCGAGGAATTCGACACCCTCGGGGGCTTCGTCTTCGATCTCTTCGGGAAGATCCCCTCCCGCTACGAAAAGTCGTCCTGGCGGAGCTACGATTTCGTCATCCAGGAGATGGACGGGCACCGCGTCACCTCGGTGAAGATAGTCCGCAGGCCCGCGGAGCCGGAAAAGCCATGAGACGCGGCCGGGGGCCTTTTTTCCCGCTCCTTCTCGCGATGGCCGCCGGTGGGGTCCTTTTCCCGGTCGCAGCGGCCGCCCAGGAAACCCGGAACCCCAGGGAGCTTGTCCGCAGGGCTTCCGAGGCTCGTCTTTCGGAGGACTGGTACGGCGCGATAGAGTTCTACCTTGCCGCCCTCCAGGCCAATCCGGCCTACTCGGACGCGGTCACGGGGCTCGCGGAATCCTATTACGCCCTGGAGGAGTACGGGCAGGCCCTGGTCCGGGTAGCCGAGGCCCGGCGCCTCCGGGGAGACGATCCCGCTCTCCTCGTACTGGAAGCCTTTATACGGATCGGACTCGGCGAGGCCGCCAAGGCGGCCGAGCTCTTCCGCTCCGTGCTGGCCGAGTTTCCCAACGACCTGGAGACGCGCTTCGGGTTGGCGCTCTTGGACCTGAGGTCCGGCCGGTCCACGGACGCCCGTACCCGCCTGGCGGAGACGCTGCGGATTTCCCCCCGGAACGCACGTGCCCTTCTTTCCCTGGCCCTCATCTCCGCGGACTCCGGGCGCCTTCGGGACGCGGAGACGTACCTGGAGAGCGCCCTGAGGTACCACGCCCAGGACGCCCGCACCCAGTATGTGGCGGCGCGGCTCGCGGTCCAAACCGGGGCCTTGCCGGAGGCCGTAGTCCGGGCGCGGACGGCCCTGGATCTCCGTCCCGAATACGCGGAAGCCCGCAGACTTCTGGCGTCCCTCCTCCTGGATTCCGGGGATCCCGCCTCGGCGGCGCAGCTCATGCAGGAGGCCATAGCCCGGGACCGGAAGGACGCCCTGGCCTGGTATACCCTCGGGGTGGCGCATTCCCGCCAGGGGCAGACGGATCCGGGCATCTACGCGTTCGAAACGGCCTTGAACCTGAGGCCGGACGACGAGATAGCCCGAAGGGCCCTGGAGGACCTGGTCATCGACGCCCTGGCCGCGGAGGACGAACGAAGGTCCCGGATCGCCGGTGAGCGCTTCGCCCGGGGAATTCGGTTCGAGGCGGGCCGGGAGTACGACAAGGCCCTGGTCGAGTACCGCCGAGGGCTCAAGGTGGACCCCTACTCGAAGCCCCTGCGGGAGCGGTACGCGGAGCTGGTACGGCTGCGGGGCAGGCCCTCTTCCTATCTTGCGGAGCTGGAGTTTCTAAAATCCCTGGACAAGGCGGACACGAAGATCCTGGACGCGGCGGAAAACTACTCCAGCGCCCTGGAGGGGGCCGTGGGAAGGACCTGGGGCCTGGACCAGCTGCTTCTGTCGAAGCGCCCCTACAGGATCGCCCTTTTCACCTTTCCCTCGACGGATGCGGCCTATCATCCCGGGGCGGACGCCGTCCTGGCCCGGGCCCTGCGGGACGAGCTGGCTCGCTCCTCCCGGTTTGTGGTGGATCCCTTCTCCGCCGTGCCCGTCTCCTTCGCGGACGCCTTCCGTTCCGCCCGGGAATCCGGGGCGGATTGGTTCGTCCTCGTGCGGACACAGGAGACCGAGCGGGACCTGCGTCTCCTGGCGGACGTCTACGTGGCCCGTACGGGGAGCCCCGCGGCCTCCTATTCCTCGATGCGGAGCGGCAACGAGAGGGTGTCCAGGGCCGTGGCCCATATAGGCGGACTCATCGACGCCGCGCCCCCGGTCCGGGGCACCCTCCTGGGGCGTAGCGGGAACCGCGTCCTATTGGACCTGGGCGCCTCGGATGGACTGGCGGCGGGGGATGTCCTGGCGGTGGTTCGCAAGGGCGCCCTTTCCCCGGCCCCGACCGGCGTCGGCGTCGTCTACGACGGGTCCGACGTTACCGCGGAAATCGAAATCCTCCGGACGGACGAAGAGGTTTCCGAAGGGGTTCTCCGGAGGGTGGGATACCTGGACAGATCCAATCTGGGGGACTCCGTGGTCCGCAAGCCCCCGGAACCGGGGGCCGGGGATGCGGCCGCGGCCAAGACCGCGGAGGTTTCTCCTCCGGAACCGGCCTGGCTGGGTCTCTTCGAGGAAGTACGCCGCCTCAAGTGACATCCCCCGGAGCGCGCCGTATAGATGGGTTTTTAACCGAACGGTTTGGAATGTATGAATATGCCATGATAAGCTTACAAAGAACGTGATATGTCGGAAATTGGTATAATACTTATCGATATGCTTTTCTTATATTTCCTTGCCCTATCTCCTGAAGCAGGCTAAACTATGACAAAGAAGGGCCGTCGGGCCCTTCTCTCATCATCACTATATGTCCAAAAAGGAGGGCATAGTGAACGCATATATCAAGGAAGTCCTGGACGGTCTCACCTCGCGGTCTCCCTGGG
>CAYTYG010000399.1:0-2877 GCA_964441515.1 uncultured Treponema sp. | reverse complement strand
TTCCTCCCGGAATGGGCCTTTCTCCCCGCCGAGTGGACGGAGGCCGCCGTGCTGGACGCCCGCTACGAGGGCTACGTGGCCAAGCAGGAGAGGCAGGTGGCCCGGACGGAGCGGTCCGAGTCCCTCCGCATCCCCGAGGGCTTCGACTACGAAAGCGTGGACGGACTCTCGGTGGAGTCCCGGCAGAAGCTCAAGGAAGCGGACCCCCGCACCCTGGGGCAGGCCTCCCGGATCCCGGGGGTTCGGCCCTCGGACGTCGCTCTCCTGATGGTCAAGCTTGCCCGGACCTAGGAGGGCCAGCGGTCCCGGAAGGCCGCCTCCTCCAGGGGTTTCCGCTCCCGAGGCCCCGTCTCCCTCTGCTTCTGCCAGTCCGAAAGAAGCTCGTCCGTGCCGCGCTTCCCGATTATGATCAGGGCCTGGACCACGTAGTCCTCGGGGATGCCCAGGACCGCGCGGACCTTCTTGGGCGCGTACCCGGCGATAGGGTGGGCAACCAGCCCCTCGTGGGTCGCCTGGAGCACGAGGTTCATGACGGCAAGCCCCAGGTCGAAGGCCGCGTAGTCCCGGCCCTCGTCCAGGCGGCAGTCCAGGGAGGGCTTCGTCGCAGCCGCGACGATCAGGGGGGCGCGGGTGGCCCACTTGTTGCCCTCCGTCAGGGCTTCCTTGAGGGCCGCGAGGGGCTCCCCCGATACCGCCACGAAGCGCCAGCCCTGGTGGTTGAAGCAGGACGGGGCGAGGTGCGCCGCCTGGAGGATGCGCTCGATCTGGTCCTCGGGGACGGGTTCGGGGGACAGGGCCCGAAGGGCGCGCCTCTCCTCGATTTCCTTTAATAGTGCCATGGTATCCTCCCGCGCGGACTTTGCCGCGCAGGGATAATATACGGCCGGCACCGTTCCGGAGGCCAGCATTCCCGCCGCCGCGGGTCCCGCCGCTTTTGTCCACCAAATGCCGGGATCGCGGCATTGCGGGATGCGGGGAAGCGGCCCATCCTTGTAGACGGGGCGCAACGTCCCAAGGAGGCAAGCATGAAACGTATCGCAGCCGCGATTCTCGCGGTCGTTCTGGTTCTGCCCGCTCTGGCGCAGGCGCCGGTCGTGCCGGGGCTTAAAGGAAAATCCGTCGAGCTGACCATCTGGACCCACGAGGACAAGGCCCGCACCGCGTTGGAAAAGCGGCTCATCGAGGAGTTCATGGCGGCCAATCCCGGCGTCAAGGTCAACTACGTCACGTACCCCTCCTCCAGGATCAAGGACGTCGTGGTGGCCGGGTTCTCCGCCAACCAGGGGCCGGACATCTTCAACCTGGAGATCTTCGACGAGTACCAGTTCATCTCGAACGGGCGCGTGGCGCCGGTGGACCTGAAGGCCGCCGGTTACAAGAACGTCAAGGACCTGCAGTCCAAGTACCTTCCGGGCATGCTGGACCCGGTCACCGAGGGCGGAAAAATCTACGGGCTGCCCCTGGAGCTGACGAACTGGTGCATCTACCTCAACCGCAAGATATTCCGGGACGCGGGGCTCGATCCCGACCGGGACTACCCGAAGACCTGGGAGGACGTCGTGGCGGTCTCCGAGAAGATCGTTCGGCGCGACGGCCAGATCATCACCCGCCGGGGCTTCGATTTCCGCTACGGCTACTACCTCACCTCGGTGCTCCCGATGGTGGAGCAGCTGGGCGGGGCGCTCCTCTCCAAGGACGGCAAGAGCGCGATCGTCGGGGACGCGGCGTGGCTCAAGGTCCTGGAGTACTTCCGGGACTTCGGGCCGAACGGGAAAAACCTCGGGTCGCCCACCTATACGGACGCCCGCCGCATCTTCGACAACGACAAGGACGAGATAGCCATGTCCATATCCGGCCTCTACCAGGAAGCCCGGATGCGGGGCGCGAATCCCGGTTTCTTCAACAGCAAGGACTGGATGGTCATTCCCTTCCCCCAGTGGAAGGACGCGGTCCGAAAGGTCCCGAACAATTACTACGGCCACTACTACATGGTGAACGCCCAGAAGCCCAAGCTCAGCCAGCAGGCCGCCTGGGCCCTGATCGCCTACATGCTGAGCCACGGCGAGGAGTACCTCCAGAAGGTGGCCATAGTCCAGCCCACCAAGGCCCTGATGGAGTCGGCCGCGTTCAAGTCCATGCCCTATTCCGACGTCTTCGCCAAGGACATGGCGGCCGCGCACATCGTCTACTACGGGGCGGCCAGCTCCAAGATTGAGGCGCTCTTGAAAGAAGCGTTCACTTCGGTAATGCTTGCGGGTGTGGAGCCCGCCAAGGCGCTGGAGAAGCTGAGGAAGGAAGTCGCCGCGGCCTTGGCCGACGAGTGACGGAATCGCGGAAGCCGTACCGGGGATGTTGAGCGTCCCCGGCGGCCCGCTTATTTGAACGATCCGCGGGCGCGCCGGCCGGCGCGCCCGCCCCGGGGCCCTCCAGGAAGCTCCGTCGGCTTCCCGGATTCCCCGGTATACTCTTACGGCGGAGCGTCCAATGAATCCGGAAAGAACTGCCGGGGTTCTCGAACGGAACAGGGCCCTCTGGGGGTGGGCGTTCACGGCCCCCGGGCTCGCGTTTTTCGCGCTGTTTTCGTTCTATCCCATCCTGAACGCCCTGTGGACGAGCTTCTTCAACAAGAAGCTCCTCTCCCTCAAGGCCCCGAAATTCGTGGGCTTCCAGAATTACGCCCGGGTTCTAGGGTCCGAGGACTTCTGGAATTCCGTCCGGGCCACTCTGGTGTTCACCGTGGGCGCCTTCGTGCCCCTCCTGATCCTCAGCCTCCTCCTGGCGGTGTTCATCACCACCCGGAAGCGGTTCCGGAGGCTCTTCCAGATGGCCCTCTATTCGCCGGCGGTGCTCTCTTCCGTCGTGGCGGCCCTGATCTGG
>CAYTYG010000398.1:0-2910 GCA_964441515.1 uncultured Treponema sp. | reverse complement strand
CCCTCATCGCCTTCATAAATCTCGTGCGTATGTTCTACAGCCCCGTTTCGGACATCTCGGAGAAGTACACTATACTCCAGAGCGCCATGGCCGGAGGGGAACGGGTCTTCAAGCTTCTGGATTCCCGGGAGCCGATCGAGGACGCTGGAACCCGGGAGCTGCCCGTTCCGCTCTCCGGGCGCATAGACTTCGACCATGTATGGTTCGCCTACAAGAACGAGGAATGGGTGCTGAAGGACCTTTCCTTCTCGGTGGAGCCGGGGGAGATGGTGGCCATCGTGGGCTACACGGGCGCCGGGAAGACGACCGTCGCGAATCTCCTGGCCCGCCTTTGGGACGTCCGGCGGGGCGAGATCCGGGTGGACGGGATACCGATACGGGACATACCGCTGGCGGACCTCCGGCGGGCCGTACAGCCCGTAGCCCAGGACGTGTTCCTTTTCTCCGGGACCGTCGCGGAGAATATACGCCTCGGTAGCCCCTTCCTGGACTCGGAGGTGGAGCGCGCCGCCCGGGCTGTGCACGCCCACGGGTTTATTTCCAGGCTGCCCGGGGGATACGGGGCGGACCTCGCCGAGGGGGCCGCGAATATCTCCACCGGCCAGCGACAGCTGGTGTCCTTCGCGAGGGTGGTGGCCCACGACCCGGCGGTGGTCATCCTGGATGAGGCCACGAGCTCCGTGGATACCGAGACGGAGAAGCTGGTGCAGAAGGGGCTGGCGGAGCTTCTCAAGGGCCGGACCAGCGTAGTCATTGCGCACCGGCTTTCCACAATACGCCACGCCCACCGCATCCTGGTTCTAGCGGGCGGTACGCTGGTGGAGGAGGGGAACCATGAAGAGCTCCTGGCGCGGGATGGCGTGTACGCGAACCTATACCGGCTCCAGTACGGGAAGCCGGCCGCCTGAGGCCGAGACCGGAGGGGAAGGATGAAAAAACGCGCGGGCGCTGCTGTGTCCGAGTGCGGGGTCGGGGGCCGCAGGGCTTTCGCCGCCGGGCGGAGGCGAGCTCTGTCCCTGGGGCTGTCCCTCTCCCTAGCTCTGTCCCTCTCCGGGTGCGCTACGGTCCCGGGTCCGAAGGATACCCCGGTGGATTTCACCGTCGAGTCCGTTCGAACGGAAGCCCTGGACCAGCACCGATACAGGTTTTCCGTGGTCCTTTCCGCTTTCAACCGCGGGAGCCGGACCCTCGAGCCCCTTTCCGCCTCCTGCGCTCTCTTCCTGGGGGGGGATCCTGCGGGTGAGTCCCTCCGGGACGAACCGGCCCGGATCCCGTCGGGGGAAAAGGCGGACTTCCGCTTCGAATTCGACGCGGACCTCCGGGAGCTTGGGGGCGCGGTTCCGGGGCCGAAGGACCGGGACGATCTTCCCTGGGAGATCCGGGCGGAGCTGAGGGCCCCCGATGGGGAGGATGGCGTCCTCCTGGGCGCCGCCCGGTCGGAAGGCTCGTGCCCCCTGGTTCGGGAGCCGGAGCTGGTCATACGAACCATCGTGCTCGTTAAGCACGAACTCATCAACGTCCTTCTGGAGCTTGTGCTGGAGGTGCGGAACCCCAACGCTTTTCCCGTGGAGTTCTCCTCGGCGTCCTACCAGTTCTACGGGGAAGGCGCTCGCTGGGCCAACGGAAGCGCACGGAAGGCCGTCATGATACCGGCGTTCCGCCGAGGTACGGCTGCCCATCGTCCTCAATTTCACGGAAACGGGAAGGAACCTCTTCGACCTGGTGGCCCGGCTGAAAGTGGTTAGATATCGCCTGGCTGGAGAGGCCCGGGTGGCGACGCCGGTACCCTTCCTGCCGGAGTTCCGGATGAGCTACGACAAGAGCGGGGCGACTCGGGTGGAGCGTTCCCTGCCCGCCGAGCGCTAGGAAGCCGCAGTAAAGGGAATCAGAAGCTCTCCAGGAAGTCCTGCCGGGAGAGCTCCTCCCAGGACTTTCGGATCTCTCCGGCCTTTTTCAGCTTTTCCAGGACCGCGACGTCCACGTACTTGACGGACAGGGGACGTTCGATCGAGACGCGAACGATCCCGTCGGTCCAGACGCTCTCCCGGGGGGAAAGCTCTACGGGCATGCCGTAGCGTTCGGAGAATCGGGTGAACACCGAGTAATGATCGATCTTCTCCGTGTCCAGGACGTAGACCGCGGAGAAGAGCCGTTCCTCGTAGAACTGGAAGAAGGCCCGCCGTACGTACGAAAGGCCCTGGACCTCCAGGAGCTTTTCGTCCGGCCTTGGAAGAAGGGAAACGTCCGGGGCTCCCCGGTAGAAAAAGAGTTCGTCGGCCTTGAGGGCTTCCTGGACTTCCGCCAGGGTCATGCCGAGCTTCACCCTACGGAAACCCCGGGGAAGGGATTCCCGGGCCTGCGCGGGCTCCGGTTCCGTGGCTTCTTGCGCGGCGGCTGGGAAGAGGGAAAGGAGGATGAGAGACAGAACGGCCAGGAGCGACAGAACGGAACGGTTCCGCAGGGCCGGGGAGACGTGTCGATGGGATTGCGTGAGCATGGAATCCTTCCTTGCCGGGATCGGGGCAGGACGGAGGCCGGATAATGCTTGAGATCGTCTCCGCCCTTCGGCCAGGTTTTTTTTCCTTTTTCCGCTTGGCTTCATTCCCATCGTGCCCCTCCCTGAGTATCGGCGGATTTTCTCCCGGGATTGAAGGGGCAGGTTGACGCTCTGCGTCCGGGCGGGGGATAGTTTCGCATGGCCTTTTTCCGTTTTCCCGCGCCCGGCGGCGCCCCCGGGACGGTCTTGGAGGACGAAGACTGGGTCGTCCTTTGGAAGCCCGCCGGGATGCACACCTCCCCTGTCCTCCGGCCCGGGGCGGCGGGGGATGAAGGTACGCTCCTTTCCTGGGCGGTGGAAAGGTATCCCGAGATCGGGAGAGTCCCGGGCCGCGGCCGTGGGGAGGGCGGGCT
>CAYTYG010000397.1:0-2912 GCA_964441515.1 uncultured Treponema sp. | reverse complement strand
CTCTTCTATACGCTTTTCCGGTTCCACCTCCAACCCGTAGCGCCGGGAGAGCTCCAGGACGCGCCGGTTGACGCTCTTCATGTCCACCCAGGGAAGGAGCCCCAGGACCTTCCTCCTCGGCTCTATGCCCAGGACTATGTTCTCGGAGATCGTGTAGTTGGAGACGAGCATGAAGTGCTGGTGGACCATCCCGATGTTCAGGTCCGCGGCGGCGTTCGAGGAGGAAAGGCGGACCTTCCGGCCCCGTATGAATATCTCCCCGGAATCCGGCTCGTACATGCCGTAGAGCATGCTCATCAGGGTGGACTTGCCGGCGCCGTTCTCACCCAGGAGGGCGAAGACCTCGCCGCGGCGCACCCGGAGGGTTATGTCGTCGTTCGCCAGAACCCCCGGGAAGCGCTTCGTGATGTGCCTCATGTCTACGATGTAGTCGTCCATTGCGCTCCCCGGGTTCCGTCCTCCGATCGGCGCGCCCGGCGATCCGGGATGTCCGCCCCCGTCGGTTTTTGCATCGGAAAACCACGCTAGAAATGGCTTTAAAAAACCCGCCGCCCCCGCGGGGCGGGCGGCGGGGCCGAACCGCGATTCCTACGCTGTTTCCAGCGCCGCTGTTTCCAGCGCAATTTCCATCATGTCCCGGAAGCTCTCCTGCCGCTCCTGGGCGGAAAGCCCCTCCCCCGTAAAGATGTGGTCCGAGACGGTCAGGATGGAGAGGGCCTTCTTCCCCGCGGCCATGGCCGTGAGGTAAAGCCCCGCCGTCTCCATCTCGACGGCCAGCATGCCCATTCTGCGGAAGGCCTCGTTCGCGCCGGGGTCCGCGTTGTAGAACATGTCCGAGGTGAAGACCGAACCGACCCGCACGTTCAACTTCTTGGCCCGCGCGGAGAGCACGGCCTTCTCCAGGAGGCCGAAATCCGCCGCCGGCGCGATCGTGCCGGGGAAATTGTACTGGACCGCGAAATTGGAGTTCGTGGACGCCGCCATGGCCAGGATGACGTCCCGCAGGCGCACGTCCTCCGGCAGGCCGCCGGTCGTGCCTATGCGGATGATGCTCTCCACGCCGAAGTACTTATAGAGTTCGTAGGCGTAGATACCCATGGAGGGGACTCCCATCCCGCTGCCCATGACCGACACGCGCTTGCCCTTGTACTTGCCGGTGTAGCCCAGCATGTTGCGTATCGTATTGAAGCAGACCGCGTCCGTGAGGTAGGTCTCCGCCACGAACTTGGCCCGCAGCGGGTCCCCCGGCATGAGGACCGTCTTGGCAATGTCGCCGACGTTGGCGGCGTTGCTGGCGGAAGGTACTATCATCTCCGTTCCTTCCCTATCAGTTCAGGCCCGGGAACTTCTCCGGCGTGTGGCCGTTGAAGTTGGCCGCCGGGACGATGGTCCCGTTTTTGACCAGCTCGAAGGCTTCCTTGAGCTTGGCCACCGTTGCGTCGGACATCTGGTGGCGCCCGGCGGCGGTCACTATGCCGGTGGAGCCCGAGGTGGCGAACAAAAGCTCGTTCTTGCCGGCGAAGGTCCCGTCCGCGATGGCGTTAAGCTGCTTTTCCACGTTGATGTCCATGACCTTGAGGGCGGAGGTCAGGATGATGTTCGAGGGGCCGTTGGCGCCGTCGTCGTACTGGTCGACGTCGCATCCGATCACGTACACGTCCTTGGCTTCCTTGGCGGCCGCGAAGACGCCGTTCCCGGAGCTTCCGGCGGCCACGAAGAGGATGTCGCAGCCCTTGGCGATGAGGGCGTTCCCGACCACCTTGCCGGAGGCTTCGTCCGCGAAGGAACCGATGTAGTTCCCCCCCACGTTCGCCCCGGTCACGTCCTTGCCCGCGTAGGAGGCGATCTCCACGCACGCGGTCTTGGTCCCGTACTTGGCCTTGGCGTAGGCCACGCCGCACTCGAAGCCGTACTGGT
This sequence comes from uncultured Treponema sp., assembly GCA_964441515.1. Taxonomy (GTDB): domain Bacteria; phylum Spirochaetota; class Spirochaetia; order Treponematales; family UBA12059; genus JAAYUR01. Next base: position 995 of record CAYTYG010000397.1, on the reverse strand, counting down.
AGTTCACGTTGGAGGGATAGGCGATGCCGTTGATCACGGCGACCTTGCCGGTCTTGCTCTCCAGGGCCGCCGCGATGCCGGCGAAAAAGCCGCTCTCCTGCTCCGCGAAGGTCATGGAGTAGACGTTGGCCAGCTCCACGGGGTTGCCCTTGGCGTCCACCGGGGCGGTGTCCACGAGGATGATCTTCTTGGAGGGATTCTCCTGGGCTATCGTGCCGCACCCGGCGTAGTTGAAGCCGGGCAGGACCAGAACGTCGTAGTCCGCGATGACGTCGGCCACGGCGGAGATGCACTTGTTCATGTCGGGTTCCTTGATGTCCTTGACCGTGGCGGTCGGGTGCGTCTTCAGGAACGCCAGGATGCCGTTGTAGCAGTTCTCGTTGAACGAGCCGTCGTCCACCCCGCTGGTGGTGATAATGCCGATCTTCAGGCCCGGGGCCGCCTTGGGCTCCTCCGCCTTCTTGCCGGAGCAGGCGGCAAGGGAAACGATCAGCGCCGCGCTCAGCGCCAGGACCCAGAACGCATTCTTCCTTTTCATGGGATACTCCTTTTCCGTTTTGAAACTATTCAGCCGCTTCGGGCCGAGAATGCGCGCATCTACGCCGCGGGGCCGGGGCCCCGCCGCCTTTCAGGGGAAAAGCGCCGCCAGGCTCTCCGTGTACGGGGGGCGGCAGACGCCCTTTTCCGTCACGATTCCCGTTATAAGTCCGTTGTCCGTGACGTCGAACGCTGGATTGTAACACGCGACTTCCCGGGGAGCCATGGGTTCGGAGTAGAATTTTTCCTTGATCTCCTCGGGGGCGCGGAGCTCTATTTCTATGTCGGCGCCGGTCCGGCAGCCCAGGTCGATGGTCGAGGTCGGGCCCAGGACGTAAAACGGTATTCCGTAATGCTTGGCCAGGATGGCGACCCCGCTGGTGCCTATCTTGTTGGCGGCGTCCCCGTTGGCGGCCACCCGGTCGCAGCCCACGAAGATGGCCTGCACCCAGCCGTTT
>CAYTYG010000396.1:2577-2933 GCA_964441515.1 uncultured Treponema sp. | reverse complement strand
CAGGATGTCCACCCGGCCCGCGACCCCGCAGTGCTCCCAGGTGCCCCGTCCCGTCGGCCCGACGAAGCCGGTGGCGTGGGAGTCGTCCACCATCACCAGGGCGTCGTACCGTTCCGCCAGGGAGCAGACGGCCTTCAGATCGGCGATATCGCCGTCCATGGAGAAGACGCCGTCCGTGGCTATCATTCGGTACTTTGAGGAGGCGGCCTCCTTGAGACAGCGCTCCAGGCCTTTGGCGCTCTTCCCGGTGTCCGGATCCGTCTCCTCCGCGTCCCTCATGTCGCCGTGTTTCCATATCCATCTCCGGGCCTTGCAGAGGCGCACCCCGTCGATGATGGACGCGTGGTTCAGGGAAT
>CAYTYG010000396.1:0-2567 GCA_964441515.1 uncultured Treponema sp. | reverse complement strand
ACCCCTCCGTTGGCGTCGAAGCACGAGGAAAAAAGGATCGCGTCCTCGGCGCCCAGGAAGTCCGCGGCCGCGCGCTCCAGCCGCCGGTGAGGCTCCTGGGTTCCGCAGATGAACCGGACGCTCGCGAGGCCGTATCCCCACTCGTCCTGGGCCTTCTTGGCCGCTTCCCGGATCGCGGGGTGGTTGGCCAGACCCAGGTAGTTGTTGGCGCAGAAGTTCAGGACCTCCCCGCCGTCCCGCACCCGTATGGCCGCCCCCTGGGGTGTCACGATCACGCGTTCGTTCTTGTAGAGCCCATCCGCCCGGATTGACTCGAGCCTGCGCTTCAGGTCGTCCTTGATGGCGCCGTACACGGATTACCTCCTGGAGTATGTTGGATGCTTTGCGGAATGGACCTCCGGTCAGCGCTTCCCGTTCACGGTTTGAGTTCCGCGATCTCGGAGTCCAGGGCCTCGAGGTCCTGGATAAGGCGGTCCACGTACATCCGGCCCTCCGGGGAAGCCCCGCTTCCGGAGAGGGATTTCCCGGCGGACGGGGACGGCTCGGCGCCCTCGGGGGGGGGGATGGGTATGCCGCAATAGGGGCAGAACTCGAATCCCACCAGGATCATGCGGCCGCACTTCTCGCAAAACCTGATTTTCATCATCCGTTCCTTGCTATCGATCCTCTACAGCAGGCTGGCCGCCAGTTCCGCCAGCTCGCTGCGCTCGCTCCTCAACATTGTAACATGACCGTATATCTTTTGTCCCTTAAAAGCTTCAACCAGGTAGGAAAGCCCGTTGGAATTCGCGTCCAGGTACATATTGTCGATCTGGTACGGATCCCCCGTAAGCACGACCTTCGTGCCGTTCCCCGCCCGGGATACGATGGTCTTGATCTCGTGGGGCGTGAGATTCTGGGCCTCGTCCATGATGATGTACTGGTTGGGCAGGGAGCGGCCCCGTATGTAGGTCAAGGCCTCGATCTCGATCTGCTTGTCCTTGATCAGCTGGTCCACGTTCTTGACGTTGGGCCGCTTGTGCGCGGTGAGTATGAACTCGAGGTTGTCGAAGAGGGGCTGCATCCAGTTGGCCAGCTTGGCCGACTTCTCTCCGGGCAGGTACCCGATGTCCTTGCCCATGGGCACGACGGGGCGGGATACGAGCATCCGGGAGTATTTCTTCTCGTCGTAGACCATCCGGAGGCCGGCGGCTATGGCCAGGAGGGTCTTCCCCGTCCCGGCCTTGCCGACCAGGGTCACCAGGCTGATCGAATCGTCCAGGAGGAGGTCCAACGCGATGCGCTGCCGCTCGTTCAGGGGGCTTATCCCGGAGGCCGACGGGGATTCCGGGTCGGAGGGCTTGAGGAGCTCGGAATCCGGATCGTACCGCAGGACATGCTCCGAACGCGCCCCCCGGTCGTGAAGGACCACGAACTCGTTGGGCCGCAGCTTTTCCTTCCAGGGGAGGCAACCCGAGGCGGCCAGATCCCGGAGCATCTCCTCGGAGGCGTCCAGGTCCCGCACCCCGGGGTAGAGGGAGGCTATGTCGACCTTGTCCTTCTCGTAGTCCACGGCCTTGAGCCCCAGGGCGGTGGCCTTGACCCGGGCGTTGATGTCCTTGGAGACGAAAAAGACCTTTCGCCCGTCCTGCTGCAGACCGTAGGCGCAGAGGATGATGCGGTTGTCCGTCTTCTCCAGCTCCACGCCCTCGGGGGTTGCGTCCGGCAGGCGCAGGGAAACCCGGAGCACGGACCCGTTCTCCAGCTTGACCCCCTCGTGGAGGTTGCCCTTTTTCGTCAGGGAATCCAGGAAGCGTATGGCCTCCCGGGCGCTTTTGCCCCGCTGGTCCTGGTAGGTCTTGAGGTTGTCCAGCTCCTCCAGAACCCAGAGCGGAAGGACTATCTCGTTGTCCTTGAAGGACATGATAGCCTCCGGGTAATGGATCAGGACGTTGGTGTCTATGACGAAGGTCTTGTGGGCATCGCCGCCGGTACTCATGGAAACAGTATCGGGCAGGACGGGAAGGAACGCAAGGGGCCTCGGGGGCCGTTTACGGCCCCCGCGTCAGCGGCGGGCGGGGCGGAAGTATCCGAAGAGGCTGCCGCAGAGTCCCCCGATAACGTGGGCGAACTCCGAGACCGAGTTGCGCTGGAAGGAGGAGAGCACCTCACGCCCCAGGTACAGGATCATGATGAGGACGAAGGTCAGGGGTATCTCCCCCCGGCCGAAGTTGGTGAAGGAGGACAGGAGGATCATCATGAAGACGACCCCGCTGGCGCCCATCAGTCCCACGGGGAAAAGCAGGACGTTGAGCAGCCCCGTCACGAGGGCGGTGACCGCGATCATCCCGAGGAGGGTCAGGGAGCCGTAGGCAAGCTCCAGCATGGGACCCAGAAGCAGGATGAAGGCGAAGTTGGAGATGAAGTGGCCCATGTCCGCGTGGCCCAGCACGTGGCTGACCAGCCGGATATAATCCCGGGCGGAACCGGCCTGGAAGGAGCCCCGCCCCGGGGCCGAGAACCAGGTTTCCGCGAGGTATGGGAAAACTAGGGCGTCCAGGGCCAATACCAGAACGCACAGCAAGGTG
>CAYTYG010000395.1:957-2984 GCA_964441515.1 uncultured Treponema sp. | reverse complement strand
CCCCTGACCTATAGATTGCGAACCTATCGCTCTACCAACTGAGCTAATTCCCCATCGGTGCGGGAAGAACGTACCCCAGGGAGGGAAAAAAATCAAGGGGCCGGGGGCTTCGGGCCGGGGCCGTTTTTCCCGTCCGGGCGGTCGTTCCGGCGCAGGGCCCGGTGCAGAACCTCAAGTAAGCGGTCCTTGTAGAAGAACCCCGCGAAGAAGAGGCAGGAGGCCAGGGCCAGGGTGATGAGAGCTATGCCGTACCGTTCCTTGTACGCCTGGCTTCCCATGAAAGCGCTTCCCAGGATGCCCGGGAGGCGGCCCAGGCCGGACACGGCCAGGAAGAGGGGAAGGCTCATCCGCCCCATGCCCGCGGCGTAGCTCAGGGCGTCCTTGGGGAAGCCGGGGATGACGTAGAAAACCCGGCGGCCTCCTTACCGGAGCCGGTGGCCTTCTCGATCCGGGCCAGGGTTTCCCCGCGGACGAAGCGCTCCACGAAGGGACGGCCCAGGAGCCTCCCCACGTAGAAGTTCAAAGCCGATCCCAGGAGTATCCCTGCGGAGGAAAGGAGCGCGGAGCCCCAGAAGCCGAAGACGTAGCCGCCGCCTATCTGGACGATCTCCCCGGGAATGACGAAGATGACGACCTGCAGAATCTGCAGTCCCACGAAGGCCAAGGGCGCGGAGGGACCCAGGGAGTCCACCCAGGCCCGGGCCCGATCCGGGTCCCGGAAAACCGCCGTCAGGGGATTCCAGAGAAGGATTCCGGCGCCCGTCGCGGCGGCAAGGAACAGCGGAAACGCCAAGGACTCCCAACGAAGGAGCCTCTTTACCTCGATTTTCATACGCCGGGATTCTAGATCGGAAGACCGTTCCGTCTCAAGGGATGCGCATATGCATAAAAATACGGTTTCGGGCTTGACGGGCGAAACGGGGATGCTGTAGGGTGATCCGGTAAAACATTCGACGGGAGGTCCGTATGCCGCTCAGTCCGCAGCCAGGATTCCAAGTTCCCTCTTCGCTTTCCTTTTCCCGCTCCCCCTCCCTCCGTCTCTCCCGCCGCCTCCGTCGCCGCTGATTTTTCCCCCTAAAAGTCCGACAGCTTCCGGGGCCCGTCGCGCGGTCCTGAGTTTCCGCGTTTCCGCGGGCGCTCCATTCCCGGTCGTTCCGTATCCAACCCGATACCCGGGCTTCCACGCCCGGTTTCCGGCCGGCCCCGGGCCGGCGTACAGCATCCAGGAGCATGAGATGAATAAGAAGAAGATCGTATTGGCCTATTCCGGCGGACTCGACACAACGGTTATCGTTCCCTGGCTCAAGGAAAACTACGACTGCGAGGTCCTTGCGGTCTGCGGGGACGTGGGCCAGGTCTGCGACTGGGCTTCCCTGGAAGCCCGGGCCCTCGCGGCGGGGGCGTCCAGGCTGGTCGTCCAAGACCTCAAGAAGGAGTTCGTGGAGGATTACCTTTGGCCCCTTGTCAAGGCGGGAGCCGTCTACGAGGGGCGATACCTCCTGGGCACCGCCGCGGCGCGGCCCCTCCTGGCCCAACGCCTGGCGGAGTTCGCCTTGGCCGAGGGCGCGGACGCCATAGCCCACGGGTGCACGGGCAAGGGGAACGACCAGGTCCGCTTCGAGCTGGGGATACGGTCGGTCGCCCCGGAGATCGAGATCCTGGCCCCCTGGACATCCCGGTGCCTATGAAAAAGGAGGACTCCTACTCCCGGGACGACAACCTCTGGCACGTCAGCCACGAGGGCCTGGACCTGGAGGACCCGGCCTGCGAGCCCCGCTGGGAGGGCATGCTCAAGATGTGCGCAACCCCCGAGAAGGCGCCCAATGTCCCGGAGTACGTGGAGCTGGGCTTCGAGGGCGGGGTTCCCGTTTCCCTGAACGGGGTGCGCATGGGCGGGGTCGAACTCGTCTCGGCCCTCAACACGGCGGCGGGCCGGCACGGGGTGGGTATCCTGGACATGGTGGAGAACCGCGTCGTGGGGATGAAGTCCCGGGGCGTCTACGAGACCCCGGCGGGCTCGGTCATCC
>CAYTYG010000395.1:0-947 GCA_964441515.1 uncultured Treponema sp. | reverse complement strand
TGGCGGCGCACACGAAGCTGGAGGAGCTTTGCCTGGACCGCAAGACCCGTTCCTTCAAGCAGCAGGTCTCCCAGCGCTGGGCCGAGCTTCTCTACGAGGGGGAGTGGTTTTCCCCCCTCATGGCCGCCCTGCGGGCCTTCGTGGACTCCACCCAGGACGTGATTCGCGGGACCGTAAAGCTCAAGTTATACAAAGGATGTATAATGGACGCGGGAGCCTCCTCGGAGTGCTCCCTCTACGACGACAGTCTGGCCAGTTTCGCCACGGGGCCGCTGTACGATCACAAGGACGCGTCGGGCTTCATCCGCCTCCTTGCCTTGCCGACCAAGGCGCGGGGGAGTATGAAGAATCGCAAGGCCGCCCTAGCGGGGGCCGCAGCTGCGGGGGCTCCGGCTCCCTCCGCCGGGGGCATAGCCGCCTGTCCGGCGCCGTAAAGGAAAGAAAGCATGCCGAAGCTCTGGGAAGTCGAGGAGTCGGGGTTGGATCCGAGTGTGGACGCCTTCCTCTCGTCGGTCGCGGTGGACGGCCGTCTCCTCGAGGAGGACCTGGCCGGGTCCATCGCCCACGCGCGGATGCTCGGGGACCGGGGCGTGCTTCCCGAAGCGGCCTCCGCTACCCTGGTCGCCGAGCTGGAAAAGCTTTTGGAGGAAGCCCGGGCCGGCCGCCTGGTTCCGGACCCCAAGGCCGAGGACGTCCATTCCTTCGTGGAGGGAGAGCTCACCCGCAGGCTGGGGGACATAGGGAAAGCGGTGCACGCGGGGCGCAGCCGCAACGACCAGGTGGCGGTGGACCTACGGCTCTTCCTGAAGAAGGCCTTCGCGCGGGCCCAATCGGGCATCCTGGACGTCCTGGAGGCTATTCTCGGCCTGGCCGGGGGGCACACGAAGACCCTGATGCCCGGCTACACCCACCTGCAGCGGGCCCAGCCCGTGACCTTCGCCTTCCAC
>CAYTYG010000394.1:0-3002 GCA_964441515.1 uncultured Treponema sp. | reverse complement strand
GATCCGACGCCAAAGGGTCGTCCTGGACTATGGTCAGGTACTGCTCCTCCATCCGCACGAAATCGCCCCGGGTGCGGTAGAGGTCCGCGAGGGCATACAGGGGAGTGTACCGGTCCTCGTATATCTCGTAGGCTTCCCGCATGTCCCATGCCCGCTGGTACTGGATCTCGGCGAGGCGCAGCTCGCCCTCGGCTTGGAAGACCTTTCCCATCCAGTACTCCGCCTCGGGATACATGGCTAAAGCCGCGATGGCCTTCCGCAGGTTTTCCAGGGAATCGTCCAGTTCCTCGAAGGAGCGATAGTCCAGGGTTATATAGAGGGCGTCTAGGAAGCCCCGGAAGCGGTCCGTGAGCCGCCTCTGCCGCAGCAGGTCTATCCGCTTCCGCAGGGAAGGCCCCGCCTGTCGGTCGATCTGCTCCAGTTCCGCTTTCAGGAAATCCGCGGAGGCGAATTCCTCGATCAGCCCCAGGATGGAGCCTTCGGCGCGGCGGGCCTGGGGCGTTTCCAGAATCACGGCGAGATTCCTCGAGGCGGTCTCGAACATCCTTCGTTTTTCCTCCGCGGCGCGCCGGAAGGAAACGAGGGCCTGTCCGAATTCTTTTTCCTTATAAAGGCGTTTTCCGTTCTCGAACTCGACCCATACCTTGGACTCCACGGCGCCCGCGGAAAGGCAGAGCGCCAGGGACAGCGTCAGAAGGGGCGATAGTCTGCGTACCGTCGATCGTATCATAGGCGAGACAGTTCTTCCTCGAATACAGTATCGGCTTCCGCCGCGGAAATCGTTCGCACTATCTTGCCGCCCCGGAAGATGACCACCTTGTCTCCGGCGCCGGTGATGCCGATGTCCGCGTGCCGGGCCTCCTCGGGCCCGTTCACCGCGCACCCCATGACCGCGACGGTGACATTCTTTTCCAGGGAGTAAAGGCGTTCCTGCCAGCGGGCAAGGAATCCGTGGACATCGAACCCGGACCGGCCGCAGCGCGGACAGGAGACCAGGGTGACTCCGTCCCCACCTCTCCGGGCGGCGGCAAGTATCTCCCGGCCCGCGATCACCTCGTTCTCAACGGAGTCCGAGAGCGAAACCCGCAGCGTGGCCCCTATGCCCTCGGACAGGAGGGCGTTCAGGGCGACGGCGTTCTTCACGATCCCCGGGATAAGGGGCCCCGCTTCCGTCACGCCCAGGTGCAGCGGTACGTCGTAGGCCGCGGCGAAGAGGCGGTTGGCGGAGAGCGTCGTCCCAACGTCGCTTGATTTCATGGAAACCAGGTAATCCCGGAACCCCAGGGATTCCAGGATATCCATCTCCCTCTCGGCGGCGAGGACCATGGCCCGGGCTAGGTCCGGCTCGCCGCGCAGATCCTGGGGAAGGGAGCCTCCGTTCACGCCGATACGGATAGGCACGCCCTGCCCTTTCGCCTTGCGGACGATCTCCTCCACCTTGTTCCTGGAGCCTATGTTGCCGGGATTCAGGCGGATCTTGGCTATGGGGAAGTCCAGGCAGCGCAGGGCTATCCGCCAGTCGAAGTGAATGTCCGCCACGAGGGGGATCGGGGAATGGGGCGCCAAGGCGCCCAGGAGTTCGGCCGACGGGATGTCCGGCACGGCGAACCGGAGGATTCCGCAGCCTAGGGAACGGAGCTTCCGCATTTTTGCGGCCGCGGGCCCCGGATCCTGGGGCCTCAGGGGCTCCTTCCACATGGTCTGGATTACGAGGGGGTATCCCGTCCCCAGGAGTACGGATCCAACCTTTACGATGCGGGTCTGCATGTCCGGGATTCTATCAGGAAAGGGTGCAGGCGGGAAACGGCCGAAGGCGGAGTCTCCGGCGGGGTCAAACGAGTTTCGTTGGCACCCGCCGGATGAATTCCGTCGATCAGAGCGCTCCGAAGGAGAATGCCATGACGAAAAGGGCTACCGTCTCGCAGAGGCCGACTACGGTGATGTACTGGCCGAAGCCCTTACCCGTCTCGCCGAAGGCGTCGCAGCTGGCCGCGGACGCGAGGCCCTGGGCGATGGCGGAAATGGCCATCGCGATACCGCCCACCACGCCCATGAACATGAGCAGGGTGCCTTCCTTCGCCGAACCCATCATGGCCTGCATCAGGATGAAGCCATAGATGGTCTGGGTAAGCGGAGCGCCCGCGAAGACGATGAGGAGGAACGACGCAGGCTTGTTGGCCAGGTAGTTGCGCTTCCACGCCCCGATGGCCGCCTGTCCCGCGATGGCCGCTCCAACGCCCGAACCTATGGCGGCCAGGGCCATGACACATCCCGCTCCGATCATTCCGATATTCATGGAGGACTCCTTTCTTATACGGAAGCTTCTTCTTTAGCCACTTCTCGGAAGGGCTCATATTTGAATCCAGACCACTCCATTCCAAGATGGCTGGAATACTCGAGCATATTGAGCCGTACGCCGTGCACGATGACGGACAGGAGGCTCAGAATAACGTTTAGGCCGTGGCCTATGAATATCAGGGCCAAGCCGAATACGAAGAGCAGGGCCTTTCCCAGCATAGGGCCCGCCATCATGTTGACGGTCTGGCTGATCGCCAGCCCCGCCAAGCCGACGGCCCAAAGCCGTATGTAGGAGGTGATGTCCGCGAAGACGTTCACGACCCCCAGAAGCACCGACACGATGTTGGCCAGGCTGGCCAGAATGCTCTTCAGGATGTTTCCCTCGTAGTTCGCGAACACGAAGTTTAGGGCGAATCCTATTCCGATAAGGTACATGGCGAAGCCCGGAAGGGGAAATCGGACGGAGTCCAGTACCAGGTTTAGGACGAGGAAATATATCCCCATCACCTGCATCAGGAGGCCTATCTGGGCCAGCAGCTTCAGGGAAAGCCGTTCCCGCTTCAGGTTCTTAAGGTGGGCCCAGATCAACTGCACCCCGCCCAGGATGAAGCAGAGCTGCTTTACGTTCGCCCCGGACATGGGGTTGTCGTTGGCGATCCATCGAACCGTGAAGCCCCGCAGGACGGCCGGGAGGCTCTCGGTGG
>CAYTYG010000393.1:0-3036 GCA_964441515.1 uncultured Treponema sp. | reverse complement strand
CGGTGGCAACCCGGCTTCTGCTGGCCCTGAACATCGCGGTCTTCATCCTGCTCCAACAGTGCGGAACGGATCCCAGCATCCCCCGCTCCCTGGGGGCCGTTCCCCAGGAGCTGGTGGAAGGACGGGACATCACGACCCCCGACCGGGTCTACCGCAATACCGTTTCGGGCCGGGGCTACCGAGTCCCGGGGCTCCTGGAGACCCCGGTCTGGGTCTACGCGACGATCCTCACGGCGATGTTCCTGCACGGGAGCGCGGGGCATCTCCTGGGCAACATGCTCTACCTGGGCATCTTCGGGGACAACATCGAAAACCGCATGGGCCCCCTAGGGTTCCTCTTTTTCTACGCCGTGATGGGGGCCGCCGCCACGGCCGCCCAGGTCCTCGCGTCCGTAGTCTCGGGACAGGGGATGCTGACCCCCATGATCGGGGCCTCGGGAGCGATCTCCGGGATTCTTGGGGCCTACATGGTCCTCTTTCCCCGCAACCGGGTCTATCTCCTGACCTTCGGCTTCTTCCCCGTGCCGGTAAGCGCCTGGCTCGTCCTGGCTTTCTGGTTCCTTATGCAGGTCGGAAACGGGGTGGTCTCCGGGCCCGCGGGAAGCGGGGTCGCCTACGCCGCCCACATCGGGGGCTTCGTGGCCGGCTGGTTCTGGGCGCGGATATACAAGAAGCGCGAGACCAAGCGCCGGCACCGCACCGGAAGCTCCGGGGGCGTGGGCTGGAAGGTCCTGGAATAGCGGGCTCCTTGACAGAAACCGCGGGCGGCGGGGATACTTTTTTCATGCCCCATAGAAACCTCTCCTACGAGGCCATAGTCCTCCGGTCCCGGGAAAGCCCCGGGGGAGCCCGGATCGTCACCTTGCTGGCCGCGGAGGAGGGGCTTGTGGACGCCTTCGTCTTCGGGGGGCCCAAGAGCCGCCTCAAGTCCCTGGCCAGCCCCTACCACGCGGGAACCGCGTGGGTCTACCGGGATCCGGTGAAGGACCTCCGGAAGCTCTCGGATTTCGACGCGCGCCGCACCTTTCCCACCCTGCGGGAAAACCTTCGCAAACTCTGGGCGGCCAGCTTCCTCGCGGAAACCCTACTGAGGACGGACGCCGCGGGAGGGGAGAGCCGCTCGGCCTACGGGCTGCTCCTGGAAGGACTGGGGGCCCTGGACGCGGCGGAGGAACCCGGGGTCGACTACGTCAGCCTCCAGTACGGGTGGCGCCTCCTGGACTTGATGGGGCTGAGGCCCGACCCGGAGGGCTGTTCGTACTGCGGGGCCGCCCTTCCCTCCCCCGACGGGGCTTTCTTTTCCTGGGGAAGATCGACCTTTCTCTGCCCGGCCTGCCTCCGCGCCCGCGCGGAGAGCGCGGACAGGGGCGCGGCCCCCGTGAGCGGAGGGGTCCTACGCTACCTTGCCCGGTCCGGGAAAATCCCCTTCCGGGACGCCCTGCGCGCCGCGGTTTCCGAGGAGGATCTCTCCATCCTGAAGGCCGTCGTGTTCCACCTAGTCCGGGGGGCGGCGGAGGGAGAGCTTCGAACCCTGGCCCGGGGGGAGTTCCTTTGAGGTGCTTCATCGCGCTGAAGCTGCCGGACGAGGCCCGGGCGGCCCTTGCGGAGGCCTCCCGTAGGCTGGCCCCCTTCTATCCGGGGGCCCGGTGGGTCAAGCCGGAATCCCTGCATGTCACCCTGGCCTTCCTGGGGGAGATCGACGGCTCCGCCCTGGAGTGCGCCCGGCTGGCCGTACTGTCGTCCGTCGGGTCGGGCGCCTTTTCCCTGGGCTTCTCCGGTCTCGAGTGCCTGCCCGTCCGCGGACCCGCCCGGGTACTGGCCCTGGGAGCGGACGCGGGAACCCGGGAGTGCCTCGATGTCCATGAACGGGTCAACCGAACCCTGGCCGAGGCGGCCCGGGACCGGGGCCTTCCCCCTCCAAATCCCGATTGGCCGGACGGACGGCCCTTCCGGGTCCACGTAACCCTGGCCCGGGCCTCGGGCCGCCCCTTCGGGCGGGAAACCGCCGGCCCCCGGGGCGAAATACGCGGGATACTGCAAGCGCCCTTTCCCATTTCGCAGTGTATACTGTACAGATCCGAGCTGCGCCCCGACGGGGCGCGGTACGAGCCGCTCTGCGCGGCGGATCTCTGAGCCGACCGACAAAGGAGAACGCCATGCGCGCCGTCGACCTGATCATGAAAAAACGGGACGGGGGGGAATTGTCCCGGGACGAGATATCCTTTTTAGTCTCCGGGTACGTGGACGGGAGCCTCCCGGAATACCAGGTCTCCGCATGGCTCATGGCCGTCTTCTTCCGGGGCATGACGGCGCGGGAGACCGCGGACCTGACGGAAAGGATGCTCAATTCCGGCTCCGTCATGGACCTGTCCGGCATCCCGGGGCCCTTCGTGGATAAGCACTCCACCGGCGGGGTCGGGGACAAGGTCTCCCTGGTCCTGGCGCCCATGGCCGCCGCCTGCGGCGTCAAGGTCCCCATGATGAGCGGCCGGGCCCTGGGTCACACCGGCGGAACCCTGGACAAGCTGGAATCCATACCCGGCTACCGCACCGGGCTATCCCAGGAGGAGTTCCGCTCCTTCCTGTCTTCGGACGGCTTCGCCATGACCGGCCAGACCGCCCAAATCGTACCGGCGGACAAGAAGCTCTACGCCCTGCGGGACGTGACGGCCACCGTGGAGTCCGTCCCTCTCATCACCGCCAGCATACTTTCCAAGAAGGCGGCCGAGGGGGCCGAATCCCTCGTCTTCGACGTGAAGTGCGGCCCCGGGGCCTTCATGAAGACCTTTCCGGACGCCCGGCGGCTGGCGGAGAGCCTCGTGAACACCGGCAAGGCCATGGGCAAGCGCATCGTCAGCGTGATCACGGACATGTCCGAGCCCCTGGGACGGAAGGTGGGCAACTTCTTCGAGGTGGAGGAGAGCCTGGACTGCCTGGCCGGCAAGGGACCCGCGGATCTCATGGAGGCCGTGAACCGCCTTACCGCCTGGATGCTCGTGGCCGGGGGCAAGGCGCGGGGTATGGACGAAGCCCTCC
>CAYTYG010000392.1:422-3056 GCA_964441515.1 uncultured Treponema sp. | reverse complement strand
TTGCACTTTGGAAGTGTTGAAAATGTGTCTACACGCATTTTCAACACCCTTTTAAGACGGGGTTCCCGGATGGCCGTGAGCTTCCGCCGGGGGATTTAACCCGGTATTGATATACAAGCTTGTATATAGATGAAAGGAGGAAGAGATGGGAGGAATTCCGAAAAGGATCCCCGAGGGCGGCGCCATCCGGGACGAGGATTCGATGAGCGCGGAGGCCTACGGACAGATCATGCTGTCCCGGCTGGAGGGGGAGTACCGGCGCTTCGCGGCGGCGGCGGTCGCGTTCGCGGATCCGCCCGAAGGCGGTCTCGTGGTGGAGGTGGGGCCGGGGCCGGGGTGGGCGGGCATCCTGCTCCTGGAGAGGCGCCCGGACCTGAGCCTCCTGGGGATCGACGCTTCCCCGGACATGGTGCGGGCCGCGGCGGCCAACGCGGAAAAACGGGGCGTTGGAGGGCGCGCGCGCTACATCGTCGGTACGGCCGAGGCCCTGGAGGGCGCGGGGGACGGGAGCGCGGATCTCGTGATATCCCGGGATTCCCTGCATCACTGGGACGACCCCCGGGCGGCTTTCGCATCGATCCTGCGGGTTCTAAAGCCGAAGGGCCGCCTCTACCTGGCCGACGAGCGCCGGGATCTTTCCCCCGGGGCTTGGGCCTTCGTCCGGGTTTTCGGCTTCCTGAGCATGGGAAGCTTCTCGCGGTACTGGATATCCTCGATACGCGCGGCCTACACCCCGGAGGAGGTCCGGGAACTGGCGGGACCCGCGGGCGCGCGGCCCGTCGAGACCGAAGCGGGCTTCCTGGACCTCGCTCTCAAGATCGGCCCCGTTCCCTGAACCGGGGCGGCCCCGGGGGTCCCGAAGGACACGGATTCAGTCCGCGAAGAGCCTCAGTATCCGGTCCACGATCTCCGGGAGTTTTTCCTTGGGGGGCTTGTCGGTTTTCCAGGAAGCCCATAGGCCGAATATGTTGCCCCGGATGATCTTGAGTATCGTCTGGGGAGGGAAATAGCCGCCCAAGGCCTTATCCCGGCAGGCGTTCTCGATCTCGTGGAGGATGCTCTCGTTGGCTTCCCGGTAGGTCTTCATGAAGTGGTTGATCGCGACGGAGTCGTCCTCGTGGTCCTCGTGTACGCAGAGGGGAAAGACCTGGGTGAAGATGATCTCCAGGATCGCCTGGTTGTCGTAGTAAAACTCGAGGAGCATCCGGAGCATCTCTTTCAGGCCGTCCAGGGGGCCGCCCTTGAAGTCCCTCCATTTGACGCTGGTCAGGGAAAAGTCGTGGTATTCTCCGTCCAGCAGGGTGTCCGTGATTTCCGGTATATTCTTGTAGTAGTAGTATAGGCTGCTCGTATCCATGCCCAGGGACCGGGCGATATCGCTCATGGTGGTCTTCTTTCCGTACCGTATCAGTACCTTCCGGGCCTCATCCAGAATCTGCGCCCGTTTCTGCTCCGACCGCTGCTGGGTCTTTCTCGCCATATGTTGCCTCGCGGCTGAGTATAGCGTATCCGTTTCCATGGGGCAAACCGGGTTAACCGGTTAAGAATAAAACTTTAATTAAATTTAAAATAAAATTTGACACAAGGCGAAACCTGACCCCATACTTTTCAAAATCCTTCCGCAAAGAGGAAGACCCACATGGCCACACGAAAGGGATCCATTATACCGAGGGACTATAAGAAGCCCCTGCTGGACGCGGTTCGAGGGGAGGGGATCTATATTTTCGACGCCGCGGGGCGCCGGTATATAGACGGATGCTCGGGCGCCCTGATCTCCGGCATTGGGCATTGCGTCCCGGAGGTGATCGAGGAGATCGTCCGGCAGATGAGGGAGCTGGAATTCGCCCATCCTTCCCGCTGGACGAACCCCGCCGCGGCCCGGGCGGTCGACGCGCTGACGGAGCTGACGCCGGGGGATCTCACGCATTTCTGGTTCGTATCCGGGGGGAGCGAGGCCGTGGAATCGGCGTTCAAGCTGGCCCGGCAATACTATGTGGAGAGGGACGGGGCCGGCTCCAAGCGGCACCTGTTCGTAGGCAGGTGGAACTCCTACCACGGCGCCACCTTCGGCGCCATGGCCGTGGGCGGGAACATCGCGCGAAACCGGCTCTTCGCCCCGATGCTGAAGGAGCACCCGAAGATCGAGACCCACTACTGCTACCGGTGCCCCTTCGGGCTGGAATACCCGTCCTGCGGCGTCCGCTGCGCCCACGCCCTGGACGAGTACCTCACGAAGGAGGGAAAGGGCGAGATCATCGGGTTTATCGCCGAGCCCGTCGTGGGGTCCAGCGTGGGCGCGCTGGCCCCGCCGCCCGAGTATTGGCCCATAATCCGGGAGACCTGCACGAGGCACGACATACTCCTCATCGCGGACGAGATAATGACGGGGATGGGCAGGACGGGTAAACCCTTCTGCGTAAACCACTGGGACGTCGTGCCGGACATCATCGTTTCCGCCAAGGGCATGGCCGCGGGCTACGTCCCGACCGGCGGGGTCTTCGTCTCCGCCCGCATCGCGGAACGGATCAAGGGCGGAAGCGGCAAGTACCAGAACGGATTCACCTACAACGCCAATCCCGTCAGCACCGCGGCCGTCGCAGCCGTGCTCGGGTACATGAAAAAACACAACCTCAT
>CAYTYG010000392.1:0-412 GCA_964441515.1 uncultured Treponema sp. | reverse complement strand
GAACGCCCGGATCCAGGGGGAACGGATGGCCCATCTCATGGCCGGCCTCGAGGACATACCCATCGTCGGGGAGGTTCGGGGAAAGGGGCTCATGCGCGGGGTGGAGCTTGTGGCGGACAGGAAGACCCGGGCGCCGTTCCCGAAGTCCAGCGAGGCCGCCTACGTGGCCGCCTCGGAGTGCATCCAGCGCGGCCTCATCGTGTACCCGGGCACGGGGATGGTGAACGGCTCGGAGGGGGACAACTTCCTCGTGGCCCCTCCCCTCGTCGTGACGGGCATGCAGGTAGAGGAGATCGTCGGGATACTCCGGGAAAGCCTGGAGGCGGCTTCGAGGAAACTCCTGGGGGCGGGTGGAAAATGAAGAAGATCACCAAGCCGGCCTTCGACATCGACTCGATCATCAATGCAGCCG
>CAYTYG010000391.1:0-3068 GCA_964441515.1 uncultured Treponema sp. | reverse complement strand
CGCCAGTTCGCGGGCCCTTTGAAGAGCTGTTTCCGCGACATGAAAAGGTATTTCCGGTCCAACGGAGGCAACGGGTACGGAATGGAACGAGCAATACCCGCACTTCCCGGCGCAGAAAGGGACATGTACGTAGAGCCCCGTATCTTTCCGGGGTCTTGGAATTCCGTTCAAGGCCGGCCGAAGGCGCGGAATGGCCAGTACCGGAATAGTATCCGGGCGATGAATGCATCCCGCCGGACGGGTCCGTAGGCCCTCGAGTCCAGGGCGCTCGTCCGATTGTCCCCGAGCACAAAGAACTCGCCATCCTTCAGCGTGAGCTCCGAAAAGGATCCGGAGAGCGGGAATTCCCGCGGCCACCCCTCGGGAAGCGGGGAGGAAAACGCCTCATAGATTCTTCCGGAGACTTCGTATTCCGTCAGGAAGTGACCGCTTTCGGGGGTGCGGACAAGCACCTCATTCCCCTTCATATAGAGGGTATCCCCCGGAACGGCTACGACCCGCTTGACGGAAACTCCGTTTATACGCGGCCCCGGGCCTCCCAGCCCTATCCGCTGCAAGGTGAAAAAGCGCACCAGGGAATCCGCAACTTCCGCATACCAGGCGGGCCGTTGATAAAAAGGCGCGGAGACCACGACCAGGTCCCCCCGGCGGGGGTCCGAGATTCCCGGGAGCGGTTTCCGGAGGAAGGCGCTGCGGGGTCCGAAGGCAAGGGGAAAGGCCGCCACAAAGTCCCCCGGCGAGAGGGTCGGAGCCATGGAATTCGATTCGATACTATACGGGGTTATGAATACACCGGTTATCAGCTCGTAGGAGAGGAACAGGATCGCGAGAATTCCCAGCCTTCGCTTCAGGGTAATGCGCTTCCTGCGCTGTTCCGAATACGGGGAATGCCGGCGCACGACGGGACCTACCGAATGGCCCTGAGCCGGTAGAGCGGCCAATATATGAAGAGCGCCCGGCCCAGGACCTTTTTACCCGGTACAGGCCCGAACCAACGGGCGTCCCGGGAATTGTCCCGGTTGTCCCCCATGAGGAAGACGCTGCCCTCCGGGACGTACCATCCTAGTTCCATGCGGCGGTAGGCCTGGGCGAAGCGCGCCTCGTGGGGAGCCAGGGAATACAAGACCCTCGCGTGGGAACGTGCGGACTCTATCTGGTCCTTGTAGCGCGCCAAACCGGGGCTTCCTGGTTGCGCGGAAGCTTTCGAAGGTTCCGGGATCCCGGCCGTCTCATACGCCGCCGCAGTCCCGTCTTCTCGGATCGCGGGGTACTCCTCCGACCGCACCGAACGTATCGTCGGATAGACAGACCCGGATGCGGCCTTGTGCTCCTCTTCGGGTATCCAGCGGTCGGTGCCCGAAAACCTGTACTCCAAATCCCCGTTCCGAACGCGAATCCGGTCGCCTCCCACGGCCACGGCCCTCTTGATCAGGTAGTGCACCTTGGGATTCCCCATTTCGTCCCGGTCGATGTCCAGGGCCGTCAGCGTGAGCATGTAGACGAGCTGTTGGACGATTGTGAATACGGGTCCCCGGGAGATGTAGGACGGATTCTCGAAAACGACCACCTCTCCCCGCCGTGGACGGAAAGGACTGGGCAGCTTGGCCACCCCGGGCAACAATTCCGGCCCATAGACGAACTTGTTCACGAATATCATATCCCCGACATTCAGAGTGCCGACCATGGACTCCGAGGGGATCCTGTACATCTGGAATAGGTACTGGTTGATCACGAGCACGACGCAGGCAGCCCAGATTATGGCTTCCGCCCAATCCGCTATCCAATGCTTCGCCCGCTGCTTCGCCTTTTTCCGGAGCCTCCTCCGCTTTCTGCGGGTCAGACGACTCTCCGCGAAGCCCTGAAGCACAGTATAGAAATCGTTTTCCACACCCATCCGCGAAAACCTAGCATCTTTCCCCCGGGTTGACAAGTCTCCGGACGGATTCGCATAATCGCCCACCATGGGCAAGGATAAACCCGTCCCGGACGATGATATAGACAAGGTTGTTGTGCGCCTCAAGCCCCTTTTCGGGCTCTCTCCGGGACGCTGGCTTGCCGCGCTCGGAGGGCTCGTCCTTCTTTCGCTCCTCTTCCTCCTCCTCCTGCTTCCCGGTCTGTCGCGGCCGGGTACGATCTTCCGGTTCACCAGCTCCCCTTCCGGCGCCGCCGTGTTCGTGGACGGCGGCTACGCCGGGACCACTCCCTGCGAGCTTTTCCTCCCGAAGGGAGACCACGGCCTGGTCGTTTCCCGGCCCGGCTTCCTGGAACTGGATGTCTCCCGGAACGTACCCGGACGGCTCTTCGGATCCCTTTTCTTCCCGCTCAGGGATTCCGTGGAAGCCCGTCTCCGTCTTCTGGACGGGGAAAAAATCTGGAGGGACGCGGTGGCGGAATTCTCCGCCTGGAACCTCGCGGGGGAACCCTCCTCGGTCTGGCAGGCGCCGGCTGTCCTGGAATCTTCCTCCTACGCCCGTTTTTCGGACCCGGACGCCCCAAAGCCGTCCCGGGAAGAGAGGCGCGACTTTTTCCTGGCATCCGCCCGTACGGTCTCCGGCGCTCCGGCCGCAAGGGAGCTGATCCGGGCCGGGACCATCGTCTTCGGCTCCGGCGATCCCGCCTCCCCGGAGGCCGCAGAGGGCTGGCGCACCATCTTCGTGGAAGCCCCCGCTCTGGCCGGAATTCTCCTGGATCTCGCCCCGGCGGAGGCCGCGTCCCTTCCGGGCGTCTCCGGGGCTCCGCCCCTCCAGGTTGCTGAAAACCACGGTACCCCGGCCCGGCTGCCGCCGGCTTCCGTACGGTCCGTACGATTTCTTCCTGTCGCCGACCCGGGATCGGCCCCCTTCTTCCTCGCCGAGACGGAGACCACCGTCGAGCAGTACTCCGCCTTCCTGCGGGAGCATCCCCGCTGGGCCCCCGAGAACCTGGGCCGTCTTTTGGAAGAAGCCCTGGTGTCGGAGGATTACCTTAGAGGATTCGACACCGCATCCCCGGAGGATCCGGTCCACGGGGTCTCCTGGTACGCCGCGGTCGCCTACGCGGAATGGCTGGACCGCTCCGCGCCTGCCGGG
>CAYTYG010000390.1:0-3073 GCA_964441515.1 uncultured Treponema sp. | reverse complement strand
GCTACGACTACATGATCGTGTCGTACACCATGGCGCAGATCCAGGCCGAGTGGTCGCTGTCCGCGGTCCAGACCGGGAGCCTCTCGTCCTGGAGCCTCGCGGGGCTGGTCCTGGGAAGCATCGGTTCGGGGATTCTCTCCGATCGGGTGGGCCGTAGAAAGGCCCTGACCGCCGCCACGGCCCTGTATTCCCTGCTGACGGTCCCGATCTATTTCGTCCATAGCTTCGAAGCCTTCGCTTTCTTCCGGATCTGCGCGGGCCTGGGGCTCGGAGCGAGCATACCCGTCGTCACCACCTACCTGTCCGAGTCCGTTCCGACGAGGCACCGGGGTCTCTTCGTGACCCTCGGGATGGCCTGGATGGTCCTGGGGTGGGTCCTGGCGCCCCTGGCCGCGATCCTTGTCGTACCGGGCCGGGGCTGGCGTCCCTGCTACCTTATCGGGGGGCTGCCCTTCCTATACTCCATCCTCCTCTATTACCGGATGCCCGAGTCCCTCCACTGGCTGGCGGGCAAGGGCCGGTACCGGGAGGCCGCGGAGGGGCTTGCGCGCATGCGCCCTACCGGGGCTGCCGGCGACTGGAGCGCCGACGGCATCCTCGTACCCCCGAGGCGGAAGGTATCGGGATTCCGCGCCCTCTTTTCCCCCCAATACCGGACCGCGACCGCCGGCATCTGGATCACCTATTTCTGCGGCAACTATATCGTCTACGGGATCAACGCATGGCTTCCGTCCCTGATGATGGAAAAGGGATTCCGGCTGGCTTCGGCCTACGGCCTTGCCATGGCCAACAGCGCCGCGGCGATCCTGGCGAACGCCCTGAGCGGATTCGCGGCGGAGGCCCTCGGCCGAAGAAAGAACCTGGTGCTCGGCTTTTCCGCCGCCGCCCTGGGCATCGTGGCCCTCGCCTTCGCGGGCGACCGGTTCCAGGCCTTGCTCCTGTCGAACATCCTCATGGGGTTCACGATGAATTACGCCATCTGCTCGGTCCAGCCCGTCATGACGGAATCCTACCCGACGGAGTTCCGGAATACCGGGGTGGCGTGGTGCCAGGCTTTCGGTCGGCTGGGCGCCGTCCTGGCCCCTATCCTCGGGGGCGCCGTCCTGGAGCTCCGGATCGGGTATTCCCGGTCCTTCCTCTTCTACCTGATACCGGCGGCGGCCGGCGCGCTGGGGGCCTTCCTTCTAATCCGGAACGAGACCCGGGGCAGGTCCCTGGATCAGCTAGCCGCCGGCTGATCGGGCTTTTGACGCCGGGACCGTCCCCGGGTAAGATGCTACAGGCCTGTTGCTTGGAAAACCCGATGGGGAGGAGGACTTACCGATGGGCGGGAAGGGCTTGTACAGGATCCTGGTCGTGAACCCGGGATCGACTTCCACGAAGATAGCGGTCTACGAGAACGAGACCGAGAAGCACCGCGAGGAGATCGAGCATACCCGGGAACAGCTCGGCCGGTACAAGGCCGTCGCGGACCAGTTCCGGATGCGGAAGGAGGCCGTGATGGCCTTCCTCGCGAAAATCGGATACTCGGACCGGGACTTCGACGCTGTGGTGGGCCGGGGGGGGCTTTTGCCGCCCGTGAAAGCCGGGGCCTACCGGGTGAACGACCTTATGCTCCGGACCCTGCGGGAAAATCCCCGGGGGGAGCACGCCTCCAACCTGGGGGCGCTGATCGCCTTCGAGATAGCCCAGCCCGCGGGCAAGCCCTCGTACGTCTACGACTCGGTGGCCGTGGACGAGGTGGAGGAAATAGCCCGGTTTACGGGCCTGGACGGGGTCACGCGGAAGAGCCTGATCCACGCCCTGAACATGCGGGCCATGGCCCTGGAGGCGGCGCGGAGGCTGAAACGGCCGTACAAGGGCCTGTGCCTTCTGGTGGCGCACCTGGGCGGCGGCGTCACCCTGAGCCTGCACCGGAAGGGGCGTATGGTGGATTTCGTGGGGGACAACGAGGGTCCCTTCTCCCCGGAGCGCGCGGGGCGGATGCCGGTGCACGAGGTCGTCGACCTCTGTTTTTCCGGAAAATACGACGCGGCCGGGCTGAAAAAAACCTGCCGGGGCAGGGGGGGGCTCTTCTCCCTCCTGGGCACCGCGGACGCGAGGGAGGTGGAGAAGCGCATCGCGGAGGGCGACGGCCGCGCCAAGCTCGTCTATTCCGCCATGGCGTACCAGATAGCCAAGGGCCTCGGGGAGCTGGCCGCCGCGGCGGACGGGAAGGTGGACCGGATCGTCCTCACCGGCGGGCTAGCCCATTCCCGGCTCCTGACCGGATGGATACGGAAAAAGGTTCGGTTCATCGCCCCGGTTATGATACTCCCGGGGGAAAACGAGCTCCGGTCCCTGGCCCTCGGGGGCCTGCGGGTCCTCCGGGGACAGGAGAAGGCCCGGGACTTCGACCTTTCCTGAGGAGGCGGCCCGGTTTCGGGCCTGGAAAGCGCGGGCAAGGTTCCTCGGCGGGACGTCGGCCTTTCCGGGCGCTCCCGCTTTTTTATATGTTTATATAAGGAGGCGAACATGAAGAGCGTTTTCATCACCGAGGCCGTACGTACGGCCATAGGAAGCTTCAACGGCGTCTACTCTTCCGTCGGCGCGGTGGACCTGGGGGCGGCGGTCGTGAAGTCGCTCCTACAGAGGGCCAAGGTAGCCCCGGAAGAAGTGGACGAGGTGCTCCTGGGCTGCGTGCTCCAGGCCGGCCTAGGCCAGAACGTCGCTCGCCAGGTCCTCGTGAAGGCGGGCTTTCCCATCGAAAAGACGGCCATGACGGTCAACATGGTCTGCGGCTCGGGGCTCCGGGCCGTGGCGGAGGCCGCCAAGGCCGTAAAGGCCGAGGACGCTTCCCTGATCGTGGCGGGTGGCACGGAGAATATGACCCAGGCGCCCTACCTTCTCCGGCAGGCGCGTTCGGGCTACCGCATGGGGAACGGGGAGCTCGTGGATTCCATGATCTTTGAGGGGCTGACGGACATCTTCAACGGCTACCATATGGGAATCACCGCGGAGAACGTGGCGGCCAAGTACGGGATCACCCGGGAAGCCCAGGACGCCTTCGCCGCGGCCAGCCAGAACAAGACCG
>CAYTYG010000389.1:2159-3078 GCA_964441515.1 uncultured Treponema sp. | reverse complement strand
CGTTTCTTGCGAAACGCTACACAACTGTTGCACTTTGGAAGTGTTGAAAATGTGTATAAACGCATTTTCAACACCCTTCTAAACCCGGAAGGAGCGCGGCCTCGGCCCCCTGGAAGGACAGGAGCACGGTGTCCGGCGCAAGGCCTTCCGTCCGCTCATCCCCGTCCCGCAGCCTCAGGGAACGGGCGTCCCCGGCGAATAGGGCCGTCCGGAAGCCCTCCGCGCCCGCGGGGGCCATATCGTTCAAGAGGTCGTTCCCGACGTAGACGGCCTCGGACGGACGTATGCCTCGAGCGGACAGCGCCCTAGCGAGGACGCGGAAGAGCTCGGGATCGGGCTTGGCCCGCCCCAGGCGCCAGGACCACACGCACAGGTCCTCCGGGAAGCCCAGCTCCCCGAGGCTCGCGCCGAAGGAGGCCTCCAGGGCGGGGATCGTATAGTACTGGGCGTTCGAGACGATGCCCAGGGCCAGGCCCTCCCCGCGGGCACGCTCCAGGAACTCCCGCGCCCCGGGCATCGGGGAGGCCGGGTTTAGAACGGCTTCCCTCGCCGCCCCGAGAAGCCGGGCCTCCGGAAGGGATTTGCCCGTCATGCGGGCCAGAAGAGCCGCCCCGTCCACTTCGGGATAGGGAACGCCCGCGGCCCGGGAGGCCTCGTGGTGTCTGCGTATCTCTTCCCGGAGCCTCGCCTCGAACTCCCCGGCGCCCATGGATACCCCGTGCTCCCGGAGCGTCTTGTCCAGGGCGGGGGTGCCGGGCGAGGGCGCGGCGGCCGTTCCGACCTCCCCCGCCCCGCTCACCAGGAGGGTACCGTAGACATCCAGGACGAGCGCCCTGGGCCGGATCGGAAGAGGGCGGCCGGCCAGGGCGGAAAAACGCTCCGGCAGCGGCGCTATGGGAAGGGGAGCCAGGGAGGCGGA
>CAYTYG010000389.1:1748-2149 GCA_964441515.1 uncultured Treponema sp. | reverse complement strand
CCGCCGCGAGGCGATCCGTCTCCCGGCGTCCGGGCGCTTCGGGCGCGGGAGCGTCCTCCGGGCGGGGTTCCGGGCGCCCTAGAGACCTGGGCAAAAGAAACCCTCCGGCTTAAGGAGAGCCCGTGCCAGGGCTTCCCGATCCGGGGAGGGGGCCCCGGGCCCGGAGACCGTCCGCTCGCAGACCCCCCGCAGGAGCTCGGCGCTCCGCTCCGGCGAATACGCGGCCAGGCCCGCGAGCTCCTCCCCCCGGGGCGCGGGAACGTCCCACCAGGAGGCCAGGAAGGGGTTGGCCCTTTCCATCTCCTCCGCCGCACCGGGCTCCCGGAACAGGCGCTCCAGGACCTGGGACTGCGCGGCCGCGTCCAACACCCCGAAGTCCGCCCCGGCATCCGGAAGGGCCG
>CAYTYG010000389.1:0-1726 GCA_964441515.1 uncultured Treponema sp. | reverse complement strand
AGCCAATCCGGCTTGGCTCCCAGGGCGGAGGAAAAGGCCTCCGCGGCGTCCCTAAGCGCGGCGTCCAGGCGGGCCCGGAATCCCTCCTCGTCGAAGAGTCCCCGGGGAACCCGGATCGCCGGGTAGAGCCCCGGGTAGGCTATGCCCCGGGCCTCGAAGTCGGGGATCACGGCGGAAAGGCGGCGGCCGGCGACGGGAACTCCCCGGGCCGGGGGCTCCAGAAAGGCAAACCCGAACCCTTCCTTCACGGAGGCGGTCATCGCGGTACGGGTCCGCGCGTACAGCTCGTCCAGCGAGGCCGAGGTCCCCGCCTCGAAGGTGATCCTCGCCCGGATCTCCCGGGCAAGGGCCTTCCAGGACTCGTAGAGCGGGAAATCCCGGGGATTGTTCGGCGGCAGCGTCACGGCGGCCGAGAGGGACGGGGGGAGCCAAAGGGAGAGGAGCAGGGCCTCTCCCAGGTTCTTGCGCTTTATTCCCCGCACGGGATACAGGACGAGGTCCGGGGCCGGACGGCTCCCTCCTTTTCCGGACCCTTCCGCGCGGTCTCCCTCCGGAGGCTCTCCCGCGGCGGGCAGGGAGTTGGGCAGAAGTTCGAGGGCCGATTCGGGGATTCCCGCGTCCCGGAGGGCCCGGTAGTCCCGGCCGTTCAGGACGGCCCATCGGCAACCGGCGGGGTACGGAAGCCCGGCCAGGAGGACGTCGGGCCGCCAGTCCTCCGCGAAGTCGTGGGCCTGTACGAGGATCCTCGCCCCGGCGGATGCCAGCTCGGAGAGGGCCGGGCAAAGGGCCGCGTTCTTCCGTATCGTAGGATTATGGACATAGTAGAGGTCGGGCTCCGAACCGGCGAGCTCCCGGGCGGAGGCCGCCAGGGACGCCACAAGGGCCTTGCCGCGCCGGAGGGTTTCCGGGGTCTCCTCCGGGGGGCCGGGAGCGTCGTAGGCCAAAGCCGGGAGCACGGAGAAGGGCACCCCCGGCGGGCCGGCCGGCTCCTCCCCCGTCACCAGAAAGGCCCGGATCCCCAGGCGGGCGAAGGCTTCCATCTGGCGGGTCATCACCGTCGTGACTCCGCCGGGCTTGAAATGGTAGTGGACGATTACGACGTTCACTCCTTGCCTCCCTTCCCAGGCCCGAACCGCCGGGCATAGGCCGGGATGGACGCCATGGGAGGCCGCTCGACCAAGGCGATCGGATGGACATGCCGGCGATAGGCTCCCTCGTCCAGCTCGAACTGGATCATCTCCTTGAAGAGCTGGGCGTCGAAACTGGCCTTGCCCGCGGCTTCCAGGCGGCGGAAGAAGGTCTCCATGATGCCGAAGGCCATGCGCCCCAGGGCCAGGGTGCTCTGGTTGCGGTGGACCCGGCGGTCCAGGTCCACCTGGGCCACGACATCCATACCCCACCGGGCGTAGATGTCGATGAGCATGCTGGTCTCGACGCCGTAGCCGATCGGAAAGGCGAAGACCTCCCGGGTGCCCGCGTATTCCCCGGAGAGGGGCTGGATGATCTGCGCGAGCTCCGGGTAGAAGAGCGAGAAGAGGGGGCGGATCACCAGCTCCGTCACCCGGCCGCCCCCGGACTGCTTGATGCCCTTCTGGTCCAGGGCGATGGGCCGTTCGTAGAAGGCCTTCACGAACCGCACCTTGGGCTTCAGGATCAGGGGACCCAAAAGGCCGTAGGCGAACCGGGGATGGATGTTCTTGATATCCGCGTCTATGTAGACGATGAC
>CAYTYG010000388.1:0-3088 GCA_964441515.1 uncultured Treponema sp. | reverse complement strand
TATCGGGAAAAGCTCGCCCACGAGATGGCGGACCGGCTCCTGGCGGAGGGGATCTACGTGATCGGCTTCTCCTTCCCCGTCGTGCCCCGGGGCAAGGCCCGCATCCGCGTCCAGGTCTCCGCGGCCCACGCGGAGGCGGACATAGACCGGGCTATCGGGGCCTTCCGGAAGGTGGGAAGGGAACTCGGGGTGGTCCGGTAGCGGGGCCGAGGGCCTACGGGGAATTCCCGGACCGCTTTTCTCCGGTCCCTAACCAGCCCAGCATCCAGTCGGCCAGCCGGGGAATTTCCGGCCGAGGCAGCCCGTTCAGCTCCACGATCTCCTTGGCCGCCTCCAGGCGCTCCCGGGCCAGGAGAGCCGTCGCGGGCCGGCCTTCCGCCCTCCAGCGTAAAAGAAGATCCAGGCCTTCCTCCAGCCTGCGGCGGGCGTCCCTCTCCGCCCTCGATGTGGCGGTGGTCCTCAAGGGGCCCGCGCCGGACCGGACCAGCAGGGCGAAGTCCCGAACGAAGGCGGAATCCACGGAGGAGGCCCAGTGGAGGACCGTACGCAGTATGCGGCGGTTGCGTTCCCCCACGTAGGGGCTCCGGACGGGGCGGGCCGTGGGGGAGCCCGCTTGGCGCCAGCGCTCCAACGCCGCGAAGAGGCATTCCTCCGGGGGCAGGGGCCCGGAGCGGCCGGTCTCCCGGACGGCCTCCCAGGGGTCGAAGACATCCTGTCCGTCTTTTTTTCCGCGCCGGGCTCTCGGGGGCGCGGCCCCGTCCTGTCTACCCTCCGCCGCTTCCGAGGCCGACTTCGCGGACTTGTAGGCTTCCTGGAGGCGCAGGAAAGCCTCGTGGTTGCCGTCCGCGCCGTCGGGGTGAAGGCGCTTGGCCCAGGCGCGGTAGGTTCGCTCCAGGGTGTCGCCGCTCAGTCCCCGGAGGGCGTCTTCCGGGTTCGGGTAGAGCATGGGGGGAGTATACCCCGCGATGGGGATGCCGGGACAGGGCTGAAATCCATCCGTCCTTGCCCCGCCCGCCCCCGGCGTGCTAGTATTTTCCGGCCTTAGCGTACCGGCCCGGCTGAGCAATCGGTCCCGGTTCGCTTAAGGCCAGAAGCTGTCGCCTCGAGGTGTCCGTGTTCCTTAAAAGTCTGGAAATACTGGGTTTCAAGAGCTTCGCCGATCGAACGCTCATAGAGTTCTCCCCCGGAATCAGCGCCCTGCTGGGTCCCAACGGGTGCGGCAAGAGCAACGTCGTGGACTCCATCAAGTGGGTCGTCGGGGAACAGTCCGCCCGCAGCCTGAGGGCGGAGAGCATGGAAGACATCATCTTCAACGGCACGGAGACGCGGAAGGCGCTCAACGTCGCGGAAGTGACCCTGACCATATCCAACGAGGGCAGCGCCCTGGCCCTGGACGCCCCCGAGATCGCCATCAAGCGGCGGCTGTACCGCTCGGGGGAGAGCGAGTACTGCCTGAACGGCCAGAGCGTGAAGCTCAAGGAGATACGGGAGCTCTTCTGGGACACGGGCATCGGCAAGAGCGCCTATTCCGTGATGGAGCAGGGGAGGATAGACCAGATCCTCTCCTCCAAGCCCGAGGAACGCCGCTACCTCTTCGAGGAGGCCGCGGGAATCACGAAGCACAAGGTTCGGTCCCGGGAGGCGGAGATCAAGCTGGAGCGCACGGAGGAGAACGTGCGCCAGGTCCAGGGCATCCTGGGCGAGGTGAAGCGCAGCCACGACTCCCTGAAGGTCCAGTCCGACAAGACCCTGGTCTACCGGGCCCTGCGGGACGACATTTTCCAGGTGGAACTGGATCTGCACCTGCTGCGGCTCCGGGGCTTCGTCCAGGACAAGTCCCGCAGGGACGAGGAGGCCGCCCAGAAGATCCAGGATCGGGACGCCGTCAAGAAGGCCATCGACGAGATCAACCTGAACCTCGAGGAGAGCCTGGACATCGTAAACTCCATGGAGTCCAAGCTCGTGGAGCACCAGAAGACGATCTACGGGCTGGCGGTGGAGCGCGCGGGCAAGGAGAAGCAGCACAAGCTCCTGGCCGAGCGCGTGGCGGAGGCCAAGGCCAAGATCGATCAGGCCCGCCTCCGGAAGAAGGGGGCCGAGGAGCGCCTCTCGGGCCTGCTGGACGAGGCCGAGGAGAAGGAGGGGGAGGTCCGGTCCCTCAAGGCCCGCATCCAGGATATCGAGAAGAACATCGCGTCCTTCGAGGCCAACATCACCGCCGCGGACGGGCGCATCAAGGACAACGAGGCGGCCATCCTGGGATCGGAAAAAGGGATAGCCGATCTCGAGCTGGGACAGGGGGAGGCCCAGAAGGAGCTGGACGCCATCACGGACGACATAGTCCGGGAGCTGGACGCCCGCCTCAAGGAGTCCGGGTATTCCGCCAAGGATCGCCGCGCGGCGGAGGAGGCGATCGACGGCCTCATCGCCGCGGTGCACGCCCGCCTGGCCGGGAAGCAGGCCCTCCTGGAAGACCTGGGCAGGCTCTCGGACTACAAGCCCGAGGACGCCCGCGCCCTGATCGAGAAGGCCCGCGCCGACCTGGAGGGCACCCGGGCCCAGGTGGAGGAGCTGCGGGATCGGTACGAGGCCTACAAGGGGACCACCCCCTCCTTCATCGACGAGTTCCTCTCGCCCGAGGGCATAATCACGAAGAAGCGGGCCGTGGACGGGCGCATCGCCGGGATCAAGGACGACATTTCCTCCCTGCGGGAACGCATCCTGGCCCTCCGGGATGAGAACCGCCAGCTCGCGATCCGCATCGACGAGTACCGAGGCACCTTGGAGGAACTCCGGGGCAACCGCATCCGGATGCAGACCCAGGTCCAGGCCGCCGAGGAAGCCCTGACCCTCCTGCGGCGCGAGGTGGCCGTCCAGGAGGGCGTCCTCAAGGAGCTGGAGAACGAGGTCTACCTGGAGGAGAAGCGCCTCGCGGACGCCTCGGAGCAGCTCGAGGCCCTGGACGAGGAGATCGCCGAGATAGAGACGCGGGGCCGCAAGCTCACCGCGGAGGTGGAGAAGCTGGAGCGCGACATAGCCCTCAAGAACTCCGACCTGGGCAAACGCCAGGAGTCCCTGCGCAAGAAGA
>CAYTYG010000387.1:0-3092 GCA_964441515.1 uncultured Treponema sp. | reverse complement strand
TTCCCGAAGCGCGGGGTCGCTGTGTTTTATGGAAGCCTTGAGGGCCGCTATGTCCCGGGACAGTCGGTCCAGGTCCGTTTCGTCCATACGATCCTCCTGATAATAAAGTTTATAACATAAACGTATTTCTAATGTAATCATGTTTACGGAATTGTCAAGGCTTTTTCTCCCATACCCGGTTCCGCGGAAGAGCCCGCGATCCTCCGCCCCGGCCCTTGCGTGCGGCTCCTCCCGCGTATATCCTCGGACGCTATGTCGGAACCCCTGGACATACTGGGCCTCACCTCGGCGGAGCTGGCCTTTGAGGCCGCGCGGATGCTATCCGCGGGCGCGGAGGCTTCGGGACGGGTCTACCGGGACGCCTTCCGGACCGGCGCGCTTGTGGAATCCGGAAGCCGCCCCTGGCGCGAGGCTTTCCGCGTAGGTCTCCTGGAGCCGGTCCGCACCGCCTGCGAGCCCGGCGAGGCGGGGATCACCCGGAAGGCCGTGTTCCGCGCGGCGGACGGCGCCGAGTTCGAGTGCGTACGCATACCCATGTACGGCGAGGGGAGGGCCACCCTCTGCCTTTCCTCCCAGGCGGGGTGCCGCATGGGCTGCGTCTTCTGCGAGACCGGAAGGTCGGGCCTTGTCCGGAACCTGACGGCCGCGGAGATCGTCTCCCAGGTCGTGACCGCCCGGGTCCTCCTGGGCTGGGAGTGCGGGAACCTGGTCTTCATGGGTATGGGCGAGCCCCTGGACAACTTCGAGAACCTCTCGAAGGCCCTGGCCGCGCTTCTGGACGTGCGGGGGCTTTCCTTCTCCCAGGAGCGGGTCACGGTCTGCACTTCGGGCCACGTCGAGGGCATACGCGCCCTCCGCTCCCTGGGCTATAAGCGCCTCGGCTTGGCGGTCAGCCTAAACGCGGGATCCGACGAGGTTCGGAACCGGCTCATGCCCATCGGCAGGCGTTGGGGGCTCCAGGCGCTCTCCGGGGCCCTGGCGGAGTACCCCCAGAGGAAGAACTTCGCCCTGGGGGTGAACTACTGCCTCCTGCCCGGGGTCAACGACACCCGGCGGGACGCCTCCCTCGCGGCCCGGTTCTGCGGCGGGGTGGGCCGCTGCATGGTCAACCTCATACCCTACAACCCCGGCCGGGCTCCCATAGCCCGGGCTCCGTTCCCCCGGGAGACGGAGCGCTTCCTCGGTTGGCTCCGGGAGGAAGGCCTGCAGGTCCGGGTCCGGGCCGCCAAGGGCGCGGGCATCCTGGCGGCCTGCGGCCAGCTCGGCGGCCGGGGCTGAGAAGCCGGACCGGGGGAAAGCTCCTGCCGGGCTGTCGGCAAAGCAGCCGGTTTCCTTGGCATCCCGTTATTCTGGATTTCGGAAAGAAGCCGGCGCGCCGTCGAGCGTGGCTTTCCGGGCCTCCCTGTCAGTATATTCCAAATATGAGAATCTTTATCGTTTTAGCGCTGACGGCGATAGCCGCCTCCTGCGCGCCCGGGGCGCCGGAAACGGATTCCCGCGCCGGGCCGGGGGCGGCGGGAAAGGCCGCGGGGGAGGCGAACGTGAAGACCGAGGGAACGGACACTATCGTCCTGGGCGGAGGGTGTTTCTGGTGCCTGGAGGCGGCCTTCGAGCTCGTCCCGGGCGTGCTGGACGTGGAGAACGGATACTCCGGCGGGGACCGCGAGAACCCCACCTACGAGCAGGTATGCACCGGGCTTACCGGGCACGCGGAGGTCGTGAAGATCACCTATGACCCGTCCGCCGTCAGCCTGGATCGCCTGCTGGACCTGTTCTGGAAGATACACGACCCTACGACCCCGAACCGGCAGGGAGCGGACATCGGTACCCAGTACCGCTCGATCATCCTGTATGCGAGCCCCGAGCAGGAGGCCGCCGCCCGGGCATCCCTCGCGGCCGCCTCCCGGGAGTACCGGAATCCCATCGTCACGGAGATCGAAAGCCTGGGGAAGTACTGGAAGGCCGAGGATTACCACCAGGACTACTTTCGCAGGAATCCGGAACAGGGGTATTGTCGCATCGTGGTGGCGCCCAAAGCCCAAAAAGCCCGGGAGTGGATAGGACAATAACGGAATCGGATTCTTCGTTCCGGCCGGGCTTCCAGGGCTCGAATCAGAACCCGGGAAGCTCGGCGTTCGGCTACTCCTCTCAGTCCTTGAAGAGGGCGGCTATATCCTTCGAGAAAAGCTCGTTGATGACGTGCCGCTTGATCTCCTGCTTCGCCGAGAGTTCCCGGCCCACCTCGAAGGCGTTCGGAATCAGCTTGAACCGGAAGATGCGCTCGAAGTTCTTGAACCCGTTCCTCGGGGAAACGAGCTCCTTCACCTCGTAGTCGATCAGCTCCTGCACCTCGGGCTGCTGGAGCAGGGTCTCGTAGTCCACTATGTAGATGTGGTTTTCCTTGGCCCAGGCGTTTACGCCGTCCGGGTCGGGAACGAGGAGGGCGGCCAGGAATTTCTTGTCCTGCCCCAGGACCATGGCCTGCTTGATGTACTCGCTTTCGCAGAGCTTCTGCTCTATGGGCAGGGGCTCTATGTTCTCGCCTCCCAGCAGGACGATCGTGTCCTTGGCGCGCCCGGTGATCTTGAGCTCCCCGCGGCGGGTCAGCATCCCCAGGTCCCCGGTATCCAGCCAGCCGTCCTCGGAAAGGACCTTTTCCGTAAGATCCGGGCGCTTGTAATACCCCTTCATGACCTGTCCGCCCTTCACCAGGATGAGGCCCTTCTTCCCCGGGGGCAGGAACACGCCGTTCTCCCCCAGGATCCGGATCTCGGTTCCCCGGAGCGCGAGCTGGCTCATCAGCCGCTCGACGAACTCAACGTAGAGCCCGCCGACCCCCTGTGCGTAGTAGACAAACACCATGAGCAACGATCCGTGCGATGCCGGACTCAAAAAAGATTGTCGTGGCCCGTTTCGGAATCCCGATACACCGGGAACGGGGATCGTACCACATGGGCGGGATCGTGCGGGACGAGGCGGATCCGCTCGCGGCCACCACGCCCCTGCCCCGTGCGCTCCCGGCACCGGCTCTCCTCTTCCGACCCGATGAGACCGTCGGCGTCCGGCTCTGCCGCGCTCAAGGAGCTCTGCGG
>CAYTYG010000386.1:2501-3115 GCA_964441515.1 uncultured Treponema sp. | reverse complement strand
CTCTTCGTCGTTTTACTTTCCCTGGCCCCCGCCTTCCTGATCGTTCTGGCGACGGGTGCGGAGCACGGGAAGCACCTGGAAATCCAGGCGGAGGCGGAGGCCCTCCGCCAAGCGGCCGCCTTCTCGGAGATCCAGGCACGCGTTACGGAGTCCACCCGCCAGATCCTTGCCACCCTGGCGGCCCTCCCGGAAATCGAGGCCGGGAGAGCCGACCGGGCGGTCCCGATGCTCAAGGCGGTGCACGGGATAAACCGGGACTACCTCAACATCACCCTTACCGACAAGCGGGGAATCGTGACGGCCTCCTCGCTCCTCGAGCCGGGCGAGGATCTGGGAAACCGGCCCCACATCCGGAACGCCTTGGCCAAGGGGAGGTTTTGCGCGGGGGAGTACGTCGTCGGGCTTATCGAGGATACCCCTTCCTTCGCCTACGCGTATCCGATCCGGGACGGTGACGGAAACATCGTCGCGGTGCTCACCGCCCTGTATAAACTCTCCTCGTACGGACACCTCTTCGATTCCTTCGATCTTGCCCCGGATTCCTTCCTGGGGCTCGTCGACGGCAAGGGAGTACGCCTCTTTTTCCATCCCCCGAGGGATACGAATCCCGTCGG
>CAYTYG010000386.1:0-2491 GCA_964441515.1 uncultured Treponema sp. | reverse complement strand
CTCCGTTTCTACGGATACAAGAAACTTTATCTGGAAGAGGACGGAGAGCCCTACATGACCGTCGTGTTCGGCGTGCCCCGGGCCGAGGTCATCCGGGAAAGCCTGTCCATCACGAGGAGAAACCTGGCGGCGCTGGTTCTGGCCGCCGCCGCCGCCCTGTTCATCGCAAGCGGCCTCTCCCAACTCCTTTTCGGACGGAGGCTTTCCCGGATCATGGCCATGGCGGCCCGCGTCCGGGAGGGGGATCTGGAGGCCCAGGCGGGGCTGGAGGGCGACGATTCGGATCTGGGCCGCATAGCCGGAGCTTTGGACGGGATGGCCCGGGCCGTCCGGAAACGGAACGAGGAATTGAAGGAAGAGGCCCGGAGGTTGAACCAGCTGGTCGAGGAAAAGGACGTCCTGCTCCGGGAGGTGCACCATAGGGTCAAGAACAACCTCCAGATGACCCAGAGCCTCATTCGGCTCCACCAGGGATCGGAAGGCGTGGACGACTCCGTCCTGAAAAGCCTGGAATCCCGGATAACGGCCATCTCCATGGTCCACGAGATGTTGTATGACTCGGAGAGCTTCACGAAAATAGACCTTTCCGATTACTGCACCCGCCTGCTGGGGCTCCTGCGCATGACCGGCGCCAACGATGCGGCCGTGCGGATCGATTTCCGGGGGGACGCCGTCCACTGCCCGCTGGACAAGGCCGTTCCCTTCGGCCTTCTCCTGTGCGAATTGGCCACGAACTCCTTTAAGTACGCTTTCCGGGACGGAGGGGTCCTATCCGTCCGGTTGGACGCGGAGGACGGCTGGGCCCGCCTTGTCGTCGCCGACGACGGGCCGGGTTTCCCGGAGGGTTTCCGTCTTGATACGCCCGGGGGGCTGGGTCTGTCCCTGGTGCAGGCGTTGGTCCACCAGCTGGAGGGCGAAATCATCTTGGACAATTTCGGGGGCGCCCGATTTTCCGTCCGATTTCCCCTTCCCGCCAGCTGCGCCTGAGAAAAACCGGCCTTGTCCCCGCCCCGCAGGGCCGGCTTCGTTACTCCTATTTCGAGTGGCGGCTTCAGTCCTTTTCTTGATCCGTAAATAGGGAAGGTACTTTATTCGACATACAGGATGGTTTGCCATGTTCGACGCTTCGGTTTAACTGGAACGAAGACAGGCACTTAGCGTCCTGCCGGCCCCGGTGTTTCCTGCCGTCAGCCTTCCCGGATCGGGGCGTACAGCTCGAAGAGCCGGTATGTTTTGCCTTCTTTTTCAAGTTCGTGCAGGATGGTCCCGTGGGGCCGCCCGGACAAGGTCTCCTCGTGGGCCAGGCTCCACTTGACCATGGCTTCCCGGGCTTCGGCGAACAAAGGGTCGCCCTCGGGAACCAGGAAAAAACCGTGCAAACAGGATTCGGGGGGTATTAATACGGAGCCCGTTTTAGGGGCGCCCTCGGAGAAGGGTTTTGCGAATCCCCATTGTACTTTCGTTCCCGGGCCGGACCACTCGAGCAGGGCGTACGGAAAGGCCGTGGGAAGCTCGCGGAGCCAAAGGCGGGTGTCCCGTACGGTAGACTCGGAGATGCGGAAGGCCCTGTCGTCCTGGTTGGCGAAGAAGCAGAGCGAGGGGCATCGCTTGATCTCGAGGTTCCCCCGGAGCCGCTCCATGGACTCCAGGGCGGAGGAAAGGCATTCGACCCGGGACTGTACCCGCGCAAGCCTCTCCCGTTCCGCCGTGATGGCGGCTCTCTGCTGGTCAAGCTCCCCGCGAAGGAAGGAAAGGTCGCGCCCGCTCACCAACAACACGGCCTTGTCGAGGGTGAAGCCCATGCGGCGATAGTTCAGGTAAGCGACCAGTTTGTTGACATCCAGGCTGTCGTAATACCGGTAGGCGCTCCGGGGATCGTGCTGAGGGGAGACAATGCCCTTGACCTCGAAAAAGCGCAGGGTCTCGGGCGAGAGTCCGAGAATTTTCGCGACCTCTCCGATTCGATACCTCATGACGCGGACCTCCGGGCGCCCCAGTATACCATCTAGGGAAAAAATACGGTCCTCCGGCTCGCCGGGGGACCGTGCGCGAGGGAACCGGGAAGCCGGGTTATTGGACGGATTTTTTCCCCGCCGCCCCGTCTTCCGCGACGAGGTCAATAGGCGTTCCCAACGCGGCTTCCGTCGCCCGGGCGCCGGCAAGGCGGCCGGAGTTGTAGGCCCAGCCCTGGGCGGTTCCCTCGATGGTGAAGGCGTAGTGGCCGGAGTAGATACCCCCGGCGTCCGCCCCTGCGGCGAAGAGGTTCGGGATGGCCGAATACCCGTTTTCGGGATCGGCCTTCACGACCTGGAAGCCGGGATTTATCCGGATGCCCCCTCCCGTGCAGAGGTTGCTGACACCGACCCTGTATGCGTAGTAGGGTCCCTGGGTTAGGGGATACATGTGCCCGCCACGCTTCCCGAAGAGCGTGTCCACATGCCGGGCGGCGTCGGCGTTGGAGCAGCACGGTTGCCAGTGGTGATCCCGGTCC
>CAYTYG010000385.1:0-3146 GCA_964441515.1 uncultured Treponema sp. | reverse complement strand
CTGGCCCTGAACGCGGCCATCGAGGCGGCGCGGGCCGGGGAGGCCGGGAAGGGCTTCGCGGTGGTGGCCAGCGAGGTGAGAAAGCTGGCGGAACGCAGCGCCAAGGCCGCCGGGGAGATAACCGAGCTGTCGAAGGAGAGCGTTTCGGTGGCCCAGGAGGCGGGGACGCTCCTGGCGGAGCTGGTGCCGGACATCAAGAAGGTGGCCGACCTCATCCAGGAGATCACGGCGGCGTCGAACGAGCAGTCCAGCGGGGCGGAGCAGATCGCGAAGGGCATCACGCAGATGGACATGGTCGTCCAGCAGAACGCCTCCGCGTCCGAGGAGCTGGCGGGGACGAGCGAGGAGCTTGCGTCCCAGGCGGAGATGATGGCGGACACCATAGCCTTCTTCAAGGTGGAGCAGGCGGAAAGACTGCCGTCCCCGGAAGCGCGGAAGGGCGAAAAGCCTAGGGCGAAAAAGCCGCAGGCGGACCGCCTCAAGGTTCCGGTCGGGCGGCAGGTGCTAACGGCTCAAGCTACCCTGGAAACTCCCGCCAAAGAGGAGAAGCCGGCCCGGAAAGCCTCGACGGGCATAGTTCCAAAGGACGCGGAGGACGGGGAGTTCGAGGAGTTTTAGCTCCGTAGAAAGGCGAGTCCTTGACCCTCGGTGCGTTCCGGGAGTACAGCTAGGGCACCATGAGCGACAAAGCATTCTCCTCGTCCCTGCGGGGTAAGTTTTCTCCCAAGATCCTGGATGTATTCCGGGGCGGGTATTCGGGCTCCATGTTCGTGAAGGATCTCTTCGCCGGCCTCACCGTGGGTGTCGTCGCGCTTCCCCTGGCGCTGGCCTTCGCGATCGGCGCGGGCGCAACCCCGGCCCAGGGCCTCCACACCGCGATGATCGCGGGCTTCCTCATAGCCGTTCTTGGAGGGTGCAGGTATCAGGTCTCCGGGCCCACCGGGGCCTTCGTCGTCATCATAGCCGGGATCATCCTGAAGCACGGGATGGGAGGGCTTCTCACCGCGACCCTGCTGGCCGGCGTCATCCTGGTGATCCTGGG
The DNA here is from genome assembly GCA_964441515.1 of uncultured Treponema sp. GTDB lineage: Bacteria > Spirochaetota > Spirochaetia > Treponematales > UBA12059 > JAAYUR01. The sequence goes on along the minus strand of CAYTYG010000385.1, from coordinate 2,104 downwards.
CGTGTCCGGGCTGGGGAAGCTTATAAAGTACATACCCTATCCCGTGACCACGGGCTTCACGACGGGCATCGGGCTCATCATAGCGGGGGGCCAGATCAAGGACTTCCTCGGGCTGAGGGTGCCCCATCCTTCCGCCGAGTTCTTCGAGCGCATCGTCGAGGTTTTCCGGTACGGCTCCACTCTCTCCCCGACCACTCTCGCGGTGGGAGCGGGAACCATGGCCGTCATCATCCTGATCCGGAAGCTTGCCCCACGGCTGCCCGCGGCGGTGACCGCCGTCGCCCTGGGCACGGCGGCCGTCTGGATCCTCAAGATTCCCGTGGAGACCGTGGGATCCAAGTACGGGCAGATCCCCGGCGGGTTCCCCGCCCTTGTCCTGCCGGACTTCAGCCCGGCTACCATCCGGGCCGTTTTCCCCAGCGCCATCACGATAGCCCTGCTCGGCGCCATCGAATCCCTCCTTTCCGCCGTGGTCTCCGACGGCATGACCGGGGACAATCACGACGCGGGGACAGAGCTGACGGCCCAGGGCGTGGGGAACATCGTCGTCTCGTTCTTCGGGGGCATACCCGCCACGGGTGCCATAGCCCGAACGGCCACGAACATCAAGAACGGGGCGCAGTCCCCGGTTTCCGCGATCGTCCACTCGATCGTGCTGCTGCTCTTCGCCCTCTTCCTCTCGCCGGCGGCCTCGGCCATTCCCCTGGCCAGCCTGTCCGCCGTCCTCTTGGTCGTGGCCTGGGACATGAGCGAGCTGCACCGGTTCCTGAATATGCGCAAGGCCCCCCGGAGCGATCTGGCCGTGATGCTCGCCACCTTCCTGCTTACCGTGCTGATCGACCTGACCGTGGCGGTCGAGGTGGGCATGCTCCTGGCGGTCTTCCTCTTTCTTCGGAGGACCTCCGAGACATCGGGGATATCCTCGATACGGGAGATGCTGGAATCCGAGAGCCGGAGCGACGCCGGCGCCTCGGAGACCCTGGGCAGGAAAAGCGTGCCCGCCGGGTGCGAGGTCTACGAGATCGAGGGGCCCTTCTATTTCGGGACCGCGGATCTCCTGCAGGATACCCTCGACCAGATGGGAAAGCCTCCGAAGGCCTTCCTGCTCCGGATGCGCAAGGTGCCGGCCGTGGACGCCACGGGGCTGAACGCCCTGCGGGCTTTCAGCCGTCGCTGCCGGAAACACGGAACGGAGCTGATCCTGTCCGGGGTCCGGGAGCAGCCCCGGAAGGCCCTCGAAAACTTCGGACTATTGAAGGAGATCGGGGAGGCGAACGTTCTGGACAATATGGACGACGCCCTGGCGCGGGCGGGAGAAGTTCTGGCCAACCTCGAAAAATCGGGGAAAGGCGGCGGGGAGCGCACGGGTTCCCGGCCGGGCCCGAAGGGGATCCCGACTTCCACCGAGCCGGACTGAGCTGCTTCCCGGGTGTCCGGGAAGCCCCGGCGCTTGACTTTCCCGAGGGGGTTGGGATATAACAGCTACGTTCCGCGCGGCGATGGTGGAACTGGTAGACACGCCAGCTTGAGGTGCTGGTGCCGAGAGGCATGGAGGTTCAAGTCCTCTTCGCCGCAGGAAGAAAAGTGGCCGTCCGGCAATGGGCGGCCACAGCTGTTTTACAGGCAGCGAAGAGGACTTGTATCGCCTGCCGCCCCGGGCGGCACGATACAAATATTTCCCTGCGATACCGGCGACAAAGGAGCCGGATCGTCGTCCCGCGCCGAGCGGCAGCGAGGGAAGGCGGGCAGGAAGCCCGCCGCCAGCGGGACGGCGCGGGCTGGAGCGCCGAGGCAGGACGCCGAGGAGCGGAAGCCAAGTCCTCTTCGCCGCAACGGAAAACGAGACCGCCCAATACAGGGCGGTCTCCGTCATTTTTGACCGTGCGAAGCAAACTTGAATTGCGCAAATGTGCGACGCCCGACAAGAAGGCGGTCGAAAGCGCCTGCACCCTAATGTATAGTCTCGTTAAAACCTCGAAAGCGAATGTCCGCGATCCCTACTCGGCGCCCTTCTCCAGCTCCGAGAGCCTGCGTTCCGCCTCCGGGTCGTAGCGCAGGGCCAGGAAGGCCCGGAGGTGTGCCGCCGCGCCCGGCGGGTCCTCCA
>CAYTYG010000384.1:0-3147 GCA_964441515.1 uncultured Treponema sp. | reverse complement strand
CGGGTCCCGACCTTCCGGCACGAGATGTTCGAGGCCTACAAGGCCAACCGCCAGAAGACCCCGGAGGACCTGCACGCCCAGGTCCCGATCGTGGAGGAGATCCTGGGCGCCCTGGGGCTTCCCATCGTTCGGACGGACCGCTACGAGGCGGACGACCTGATAGCCGCCCTGGCGGAGCGCTGCCGGACCGAGGGCCGGGAGTGCTGGATCGTCTCGGGGGACAAGGACCTGTTGCAGCTGGTGGGCGGGCCGGTAAGGGCCCTCCGGCCGGATAAGGACATAGCCTATAAAACCCTGGGTCCGGAGGACGTGGCCGCGGAATGGGGGGTCGGCCCCGAAGGGATACTGGATTACCTTTCCCTGACCGGCGACGCCTCGGACAACGTCCCGGGGGTTCCGGGCATAGGCGATAAAACGGCGCAGAAGCTCCTGGCCGAGTACAAGACCCTGGACGGCGTTTACGGGAAGCTGGATTCCGTCAAGCCGGTCGGCGTCCGGAAAAAGCTGGAGGCCGGGCGCGAGAGCGCGTACCTTTCGAAAAAGCTCATCACCCTGGCCGCGGACGCCCCGCTGCCGATAAAGAGCCTCTCCGAGCTGGAGGTGGGGCCCCTGAACCGGACGGCGGCCAATCCCTTTTTCCGGCGGGAGGGCATGAAGTCCCTGGTCGCCCAGGGGGAAGGGGACCTCTTCGAGGCGGCCGACAAGGAGGAGACCCGGCCTTCCCCGGCGCCATCTTCCCCGGCGCCCTCCGCCGCGTCCGCCTTCCCTCCCCTCGTGGACCCGGCGGTGCCGCCCGCGCTCGCAGGCCCCGGGGAGTACGAGACCGTCACGGACCTTGGGGCCCTGGACCGGTGGCTTATGGACGTCCGGAAGGCGGGGATCTTCGCCTTCGACTGCGAAACCGACGGCCTGGACGACCTTTCCGCCCGCCCCGTGGGCTTCTCCCTGTCCGTGGAGGGCCGGAAGGCCTGCTACGTCCCCCTGCGCTGCCCGGAAAGTACCGCCGTCCCCGAGGAGGCGGCCCGGGATCGCCTCAAGGCCCTCTTCGCGGAGGAAAAGCTTACGATGGTCGGCCAGAACCTCAAGTTCGACCGCCACGTGATGGAGAACTGGGGGGCCCCCGTGTCCTGCCGGCCCTGGGACACCATGGTGGCGGCCTGGCTCCTGGACTCCGAACGCCCCTCCTTCGCCCTGGAGGCCCTCGCGGAATCCTATCTGGGGTACCGCGGCATCCCCTACGAGGAAGTCGTACCCAAGGGCGCGACCTTCGACCAGGTGCCTCTGGAAAAGGCCGCCGTCTACGCGGCGGAGGACGCGGACCTGACCCTGCGCCTCTATCTCCGCTTCACGCCCGAGCTGGAGCGCGCGGGGCTGGCCGACCTCTTCCGGGACCTGGAGATGCCCCTCCTTCCCATTTTGGGGGACATGGAGAGGGCGGGAATCCAGGTGGACTCCGAGGAGCTCAAGGCCTACGGCGTCGAGCTGGACATAGCCCTCCGGGAGATCGAGGCCCAGATCTACCGCCTGGTGGGCCACGAGTTCAACATCGCCAGCACGAAGCAGCTCCAGGAAGTGCTCTTCACGGAGCGCAAGCTCCAAACGGGCAAGAAGACAAAGACGGGCTACTCCACGGATATCTCCGTCCTGGAGGAGCTGGCCCGGGAGGACCCCGTGCCGGAGCGCATCCTGCGGCACCGTTCCCTGTCCAAGCTGAAGAGCACCTACGTGGACTCCCTGGCCCAGCTGGCGGACCCGGGCGGCCGCATCCATACCCATTTCATGCAGACCGGGGCGGCCACGGGGCGCCTTTCCTCCCGGGACCCCAACCTCCAGAACATCCCCGTGCGGGAAGAGGAAGGCCGGCGCATCCGCCACGCCTTCCGGGCCGCTCCGGGCAGAGTCCTGGTCTCGGCGGACTACTCCCAGATCGAGCTGGTGGTATTCGCCCACCTGTCCGGGGACCCGGAGCTCAAGCGCGCCTTCGCCGAGGGCGCGGACATCCACAAGCGCACGGCCAGCCTCATCTTCGGGATTCCGGAAACCGAGATAGGCCCGGACAAGCGCCGCATAGCCAAGACCATCAACTTCGGTGTGGTGTACGGGATGAGCGCGTTCCGCCTGGCGAACGAACTGGGGATAGGTCGGGGAGACGCACAACGATTCATCGACGCCTACTTCGAACGCTACGCCGGAGTCCGCCGCTTCGTGGAAGCCACGGTGGCGGCCGCGGAAAAGGAGGGCCTGGTGCGCACCCTCCTGGGACGCCGCCGCCCCGTGCCGGCCATAGTCTCCCGGAACCGCAACGAGAAGCAGGCCGCCGAGCGGGTGGCCGTGAACACCCCCGTGCAGGGAAGCGCCGCGGACATCGTGAAGCTGGCCATGCTGCGGGTGCGCCGCGCCCTTTCGGAGCGGGTGCCCGAGGCCCGGCTCCTGCTCCAGGTCCACGACGAGCTCATCGCGGAGGTCCCCGAGGATAAGGCTTCCCGGGCCGCCGAGGTCATGAAGCGGGAGATGGAGGGGGCCGTACGGCTCTCGGTGCCCCTCCGGGTGGAGGTGGAGACGGCCCTGCGCTGGGGGGAGATGCACTGATGCTCCTGGGCCTGACCGGGGGCTACTGCTCGGGCAAGAACCTGGCCGCCCGCCTCCTGGAGGAACGGGGCTTTACCTGCTTCGACATAGACCGGATAGGCCGGGAGGCCCAGGAGACCCCCGAGTCCCTCTCGGCCCTGTCCGGACGCTTCGGTCCCGGGATCCTGGACAGCCGGGGCGGCCTGGACCGCAGGGCCCTGGGCGCCGTCGTTTTCTCGGACCCCGAGGCCCTGGCGTGGGTGGAGCGCCTGGTGCACCCCGCTACGGAGCTCCTTTTCCGGCCCCGCCTGGCCGCCGCCCGGGACGAGGGAAAGGACATCGTCATCAACGCGGCCCTCCTTTTCCGCATGCCCGAGGCCTTTCTCTGCCGGGCCATCCTGGAGATTCGGTCGCCCGTTGCGGTTCGAATACGAAGGGGAATCGAGAGGGACGGCCTTTCGGCCGAGGCGGTGCGGGAACGGATACGCAGGCAGAAGGGCCTCTGGGACCGCCGGGCGGAGTACGGGGGCCTCTACCTCCGGGTCCGCAACGACTCCGACGAGGCGGCCCTGTCAAGGC
>CAYTYG010000383.1:0-3152 GCA_964441515.1 uncultured Treponema sp. | reverse complement strand
TCCTGATCTACATCCCCGTCTACGTGCAGGGCGTGCTGGGCCACTCGGCCACCATGTCCGGCATCATCCTGATCCCCATGAACGTGGTGCTGTTCACCGTCGGCGTGGTGGTGGGCAACCTCACCACCCGCACCGGCCGACCCACCGTCGAGGTCGCCCACGCCGAGCGTCCGGTACCGCTCGAGTTCGAGTACCGACGCACGCCGATCCACGAGACGATCGACGAGATCGTCGCGAGGGACCTCGCCCCGGTCTACGTCGTGCACTTCACCCAGGCCGCCGCCCTGGAACGGGAGATCGAGGTGAGCGTGATTATACTGCCCCATTGACCGGCGGCGGGCCGGGGATTCGGGAGTCCGGGGAGGCAAGCCGCATCTGAAATCGGTTGCCCCCGGAAGGGTTTTCGTTTAGGATGAAAATGCGCCGTTTTCGGCGCCCCTTGGGAGAGGTTTTAGCAGCATGGGGAAGACGGGTATCTTTCGCGCGGATCCTCTGGAGCGTTTCGACGGACGGGGAACCCTCGCCGGGGTTTCCGCGGTCCTGGGATTCGCGGTCCTCTTCCTGGGCTCCCCGTTCCAGGCCCCGGACCCCGCGGCCCCGGCCGGGGCCGCGGACATGCGCGCCCTCTCCCTGGAAAACCCGGAGGGTTCCCTGCTTCCCGGCGAGTCCGGGACGGACGGGTCCGTCCCCAGGGACGAGGGGCTCTGGTATCAGGTGTACGTAGTCCGCAAGGGGGATACGCTCTCCCAATTGGCGGAGGACTTCGACGTGACCGTGGATACCCTTGTAAGCTTCAATGACATCCGGAATTCCCGGGCCCTCCGGATAGGGGCCTATCTCAAGGTGCCCAATATGAACGGAATCCTCCACGGCGTAAGTCCGGGGGATACCCTGGACTCCATAGCCTCGAAGTACGAAATCTCCCGGGAGCGCGTGGTCGAGGCGAACCGCCTTTCCGGGGAGGACCTGCCCGCGGGCCGGCAGCTCTTCCTGCCGGACGCCCGGCTCTCCAGCTTCGCCCTGCGGGAGATCAACGGGGACCTGTTCAAGTGGCCCCTGCGGGGGTGGATCACCAGCTGGTACGGCTGGCGGAACGACCCCTTCTCGGGCACCCGGACTTTCCATACCGGCATCGACATCGGGGGTTCCCGGGGAGCCCCCGTCCGGGCCGCCATGGAGGGCCGGGTTTCCTCGACGGGGTACAACGTGATAACCGGCAACTACGTGATCCTTGCGCACCATTCCGGGTACGCCACCCTCTACGGGCATCTGGACCGGATCGACGTCCACAAGGGCCAGCGGGTAGGCATAGGCACCCGGATCGGGTCCGTCGGCACCACCGGCTACAGCACGGGACCCCATCTGCATTTCACCGTGATGAAGAACGGGCGCACCATCAACCCTATGCTCGTCCTTCATTGACCTGGTTTGACACCCTTTCCCGGGTAGGCTAGGATATCCCCGATGATAGAACTGAATGGGGTTCCGGTCTCCCCGGGAATAGTCATAGGCGAAGCCTTCCTCTACCTCGAGGACGAGGAAGCGAGCATCCCGAACTACTACATCCGCGAGTCGGACATCGTGTCCGAGTGGGAGCGGTTCCGGGGATCCGTCGCCAAGACCCGCGCCGAGATCACGGAGCTTCGGGATCGGGCCCGGATCGAGATGGGCGAGGAGCACTCCGCCATATTCGACTCCCACCTGCTCATGCTGGAGGACCCCGAACTCCTGGAAGGCCTGGAATCCTCGCTCCGGAGCTCCCTGCGGAACATCGAATGGGTCGTGTTCCAGCGGGAACAGGACCTGGTCGAGAAGCTTTCGCGGGTACAGGATCCGTACATCCAGGATAGGGCGTCCGACATCCGGGACGTTACAAAGCGCATCCTGGGGCACCTCATGTTCCGGGAGAGGTTCAGCCTCTCGGACCTGGAATCCGAGGTTGTCCTCGTGGCCCGCGGCCTTTTGCCCTCGGACATCATCTCCATGAACAAGAGCATGGTGAAGGCCCTGGTCCTGGACGGGGGCGGAAAGACCAGCCACGCGGCCATCCTGGCCCGGGCCTTCGAGATACCCGCCGTGGTCGGCGCCGGAAGCGCCACCCGCAACGTCCATAACGGGGACAGGATCGTCGTGGACGGCCGCACCGGCCGCGTACTTGTCGAGCCGGACGAGTCCACCCTCATACGCTACGAACAGGTGCGTTCCCGGGACGCGGAGCGGGATAAATCCCTGCTGGCCTCCGGCGCCCTTCCGGTAAAGACCCGGGACGGCCGCAAGGTGCTGGTCAAGGCCAATATCGAGATTCCCGAGGAGGTGGAGGGCGTAAAGCGGCACGGCGCGGACGGGGTGGGTCTCTTCCGATCGGAATTCCTCTTTCTCCAGCCCGGGCGCATCCCCAGCGAGGAGGAGCAGTACAAGGCGTACCGATCCGTGCTGAAGGCCATGGGTAAACGTCCCGTGACCATCCGGACCCTGGACATAGGCGGCGACAAGGCCCTCCCGGAGCTCTCCGTGAAGGAGGAGAAGAACCCCCTCCTGGGCTGGCGGGCGATACGGCTCTGCCTCTCCCGGGACGATCTTTTCCTGACCCAGCTCCGCGCCATCCTCAAGGCTTCCGTCTTGGGGGACGCCCGCATCATGTTCCCCATGATCTCCGGACCGGAGGAGCTGGATCAGGCCCGGGACCTCCTGGAGCGCGCGAAGAGGGAGTGCCGGGAAGAGGGTGTCCCCTTCCGCGAGGACATCCCCGTGGGCATCATGATCGAGGTACCCTCCGCCGCCCTGGTGGCGGACATCCTGGCCCGAAGGTCGGACTTCTTCTCCATCGGGACGAACGATCTCATCCAGTACACCGTCGCGGTGGACCGGGGGAACGAGAAGGTCGCCTACCTGCACCAACCCTTCCACCCGGCCGTCCTGCGGCTCATCAAGGCCACGATCGACGCGGGGAAGGCCGGGGGAATCCCGGTCGGGATGTGCGGGGAGATGGCCTCCGATCCCTACGCGGCCCTGGTTCTCCTGGGCCTCGGGCTGGAGGAGTTCTCCATGTCCAGCGTCAGCATCCCGGAGATAAAGCGGCTTCTTCGGGGCGTGGACTCCCGGGACGCGGCCGAGCTGGCGAAGGCCGGCGGATTCAGCGTGCCGGACGCCTG
>CAYTYG010000382.1:0-3157 GCA_964441515.1 uncultured Treponema sp. | reverse complement strand
ATGGCGGCCTACTTCAACCGGACCCTGGACAAGGTCCGGAACCTCGTCGTCGTGATCCAGGAGCAGGCGAAGGTGCTCTCCGGGATCGGCCTGGGGCTCGCCTCCAACATGGAGGAGACCACGGCGTCCATACACCAGATCGGCGTCAACATCCAGAGCATCCGGAGCCAGACGGCGAATCAATCCGAGAGCGTATCCGCGACCGGAGCCGAGATGGAGCGGATTACCCGGAGCATCCGGGCCCTGAACGGCCATATCGACCAGCAGGCCGCGAACGTCTCGCAGTCCTCGTCCTCCATCGAGGAGATGCTGGCCAACATAGCCTCGGTTACGCAGACGTTGAACGGGAACGCGGAGAACGTGGGCGAGCTGGCCGTCTCGTCCGAGGGCGGGCGCTCGGCCCTTTCGGCCGTCTCGGCCAGCGTCCGGGACCTTGCCCGGCAATCGGAGGGGCTCCTGGAGATCAGCGCGGTCATCCAGAACGTCGCCAGCCAGACCGACCTCCTGTCCATGAACGCCGCCATCGAGGCGGCCCACGCCGGGGAGTACGGAAAGGGCTTCGCGGTCGTGGCCGAGGAGATACGAAAACTGGCGGAGTCCTCGGGGACCCAGTCCAAGACCATATCCGCCTCCCTTCGGGACATATCCCAGGCGATGGACGGCATACGCCGGGCCACGGATTCCGTCCTTTCCCAGTTCGAGTCCATCGATGTCCGTATAAAGGCCGTATCCGAGCGGGAAAAGGCCATCCAGGCCGCCATGGACGAGCAGGGGACCGGGAGCAAGCTGATCCTGGGCGCGGTCGGTCAGCTCAACGAGATAACCGCCCGGGTGAAGGACGGCTCCGACGAGATACTCGGGGGCAGCCAACGGATCATCCGGGAGAGCGGGGTGCTGGCCCGGATCACGGAGGAAGTGGCCGGGAGCATGAGCGAGATGGCCGAGGGGGTCGCCCAGATCATGACGGCGGCGGGCAAGATCAACGACATCAGCCAGGAGAACAAGGAGAGCGTCCAGGCCCTCCTGGCCGAAGTGGGGAAGTTCCGGGTTTAGGATACCTTCCCTACGGTACGCCCGCGCCCAGGAACGCCTGGACGCACAATAGGAACACCTCCCGCGCGTCGTCGAAGGCCGCGTGTCCCGCGAAGGGGATGTTCAGGAAGCTCGCTTTCCCGGCGACCTCCCGGAGCCCGGCCATGCTCTCCAGGGAGGTCAGGGGATCCGAGTCCCCGCGGACGACCAGGATTTCGTTCCGAATCCGCCTCATCCGGGCACCCGGGTATCCGTCCGGCCCCAGATCGGTCCACATCGCGATAACCCGGGCGGAAAAAGCGTCGAAGTCGGGCTTCGGGTTCCGGCGCATGTAGCTCTCGTAGCTGGCGGGGTAATACCGTTTCCACTTCTTTCCGGTCATGCCGCGGATCATTTTCCACGAGCCGTCCGATTCGCGCATCTCCCAGTTTGCGCCGACCGTGACCAGTTTCCCCAGTTTCGGGTCCCCTTGCATCGCGCGGCGGTAGGCCGCGATCCCCCCGTCGCTGAAACCCAGGATGTCGTATTCTCCCAGGCCCAGGGCTTCGACGATCCGCCCGATATCCTCCGCCAGGAGCCGATAGGAGAGCCTCCCGGCCCCCAGGCTCGACCGGCCGTGGCCGCGGCTGTCCACGCCGACAAGCCGGAAGCGCGCCCCCAGGGCCGGGGCTATGCCGTTGAAATCCTCTAGGCTCCCGAAGCCGCCGTGCAGGAGGAGCAGGGCGCGCCCTCCCGGATTTCCGGCCTCCTCCACATAGATTTCCGCGTCGCCGGACGGGATAAGCCGGCCCGTCCCGTGGTCGAAGGTGGTTTTCGCAGTACCCGTGTTCTCAGCGTTCATGGATTCCCCCCGAGTTCAGGATGCAGGGAGGGTACTACGGCATCTGCGACAGCTGTATGTCGTCATCTTTCCGGGGCGCGATAGATTTCCGCTATTTTTTCCGCGTTCCGGCAAACGACGCCGCGCAGGCGTTCCGGCGCCAATACCTCGACATACTCCCCGAAGCCCAGGATGTATCCGTAGAGCCGCTGCTCTTCCGGCTGGGTGGTCCGAACGGTCAGGTAGCCCTCCGGATCCTCCTCCCGCTCCTCCGGGGAGTAGAACTCCTCCACCATGGGCCGCAGGAGGGGATGGAAGCGGAGGGTCAGATCCACGAGCGAGGGGTTCCCGAAGTCCGTGCTTTCCTTGGAGAACTCGCGGAAGCTTTTGCCTCGCCGGCGGAAGCCTTCTTCCGTGGACTCCAGCCTGTGGCTCGTGTACCGGAACCGCACCTTGCGCCGGGCGTCGATGCACTCCTCGAGCTTCCGGAGATTTTCCCGGGTTTCACGATTTCCCCCGAGCGGGCTGAAATCCAGGACCAGCTTCTCCTCGTTCTGGGAAAAGAGGACCTTGGACGGGGCCGGCAGGAGGCTGCGGATCTTTTCCAGGGCGTCCAGGAACCTTTTGTCCGCGATAGATCCCTGGACCCCTTTCAGGGCCGTCAGGATGGCGAAGAAGTCATCCTGGGTCATGAGCCTGCGGTCCAGCTTGAAGCCCTCCAGGATGCCGTAGCCCCCCGACGGGCCGGGAACCGCATAGACGGGTATTCCCGCCAGGGCCAGGGACTCCATGTCCCGCTGTATGGTGCGGACGGAAACCTCGAAACGCCGTGCGAGTTCCCGGGAGCGAACGATCTCCCGGTCCAGGAGCAGGATCACGAGGGATAGAAGGCGGTCGATTTTCACGGCCCGGACTCTCCCGCGGCCGGGACCGCCGCTTCTACGAAGGACCGGAAGAGTTCGGCGAAGCGCGGATGCCGGGGCGTCAGGGCTTCCGGATGGAACTGCACCCCCAGGAGGAACCGGCCCGGGTCCGTTCCCTCGATAGCCTCGATCACCCCGTCCGCGCTGCGGGCCGTGACGGCCAGCCCCTCTCCCGGGTCCCGGACGGCCTGGTGGTGGAAGGAGTTGGTCCGCACCCGCCCGGCGCCGAGGGCCTTCGCAATCCGGGACCGGGAATCCTCGATCTCGATGTCGTGGTAGAGTTCGTCCATGGCCGTATTCTGGGGGTAATGGCCGTGGGCCCGGGGCAGCTGGGTCGGTATGTCCTGGTAGAGGGTCCCGCCCAGGGCGACGGCCAGGACCT
>CAYTYG010000381.1:0-3170 GCA_964441515.1 uncultured Treponema sp. | reverse complement strand
GAGGCCGAGAGGGCCGCACCCAGGAGGAGCATGGCCTCCGGGACCAGGAGGATGCGCAGAGCCGCGGAGTACCGGACCGAATCCGGGAGAAACGAGCCTGCCAGGGATCGCAGGGCCTCGCACACTGCGAGGGTGCCGAGGACGGCGCCGTTCGTGCCCGGAAGAATTCTGCGGAGCCTTAGGATGCGGAGGCTACGGGCCGCAAAAAGAAAGGCGGGAAGAAGGATGCCGGCGCCTTCCAGCCGCGCGTAGAGCACGGGGGAGGAGGAAAAGACGATGACCGGCAGGGAGGAGGCGATCTCCGTAAAGGGGGACGGAATGCCCGGGGAGCGGGGACGCAGGGCCAGCATCGCGAGGCCCGTGCCCAGGATCAGGGAGTCCAGGGCCAGACAGGCCATGGACGCGTATCCGGCGTATTCCTCCAGGACAGCCGTAAGGCCGGCCGCTTCCTCGAAGGCCCAGGCGGCCAGGGACACCGCGGCTTCGCAGGCGAGGAGGATTGCGATCGGGAGCGCAGCACGTTCTTCCGTTTTCATAACTTGTGATACAGCCTTACGGCGCGATACTATCATACAAGCCAATCATGGGAAAGAAAAGCTCCGCGTGCGCGGTTTTCCTCCTGGCCGTCCTTCTCGCGGCCGCCCAGGAGACGGGCGGAACGGAGTCCGGACCCGTCCGTGCCGGGGATACCGAGTACGCGGAAGGGCAGGCGGCATCCCTCCCGGAGGCCGCTCCCGATCTTCCCCTCCTTCCCGTTCCGGCCCTTCCCGTGGAGGCGCCGGAGAGCCTGCTTTCCCTGCAGCTGGGGGACGCGGACGTGGAACTGATAGCCGAGGGCTACTGGGCGGCCTCCGTGATCGCCTCGGGGGCTTTCGGGTTCGGGGCCAACTCCGGCGCCTCCGCCCCCACGATCCTCTTTCAGCAGACCCCGGACCTCTGGATTTCCCTCGTGTTGATGGAGAAGTGGTTCATGGAGGCCACCCTCACGGCGGACGGGTTCGGGGACGAGTACGCCGTGGGCTACCGGGGCGGGGAGGGGGAGTTCCTCCAGGAAGTGCGGATCGGGAACAAGGGCGTGAGCTTCCCCGAACTGCCCTTCCTGGCACTGGGCGCCGGGGCGCGCTCGTCCTTCGGGCTGGCCGCCCGCGGGAAGGGCCCGGCCGGGAGCGCCCACTTCCTCCTGCGCTACGACCAGGCCCGCCGGGTGGCGCAAACCTGGGTCGGCGACCGGGAGCTCTCGGCGACGGAGTTCCGGCCCTCCGAGTATATACGGGGGCGTTTTTTCATTCTGCCGGACTCCGGCGTGACCGACCTGGAGCTCTACATAGAGAGCTCCTCCGGCGACCTGGCGGGAAGCGACGAGAGGACGTACCGCCGGATGGTCGAGGGCGAGTACTCCGCGTCCCTGGCCATGGGGCGCGTGGACCTGGCGGAGGAGGTGGGGAAGGACCGGCGGCTCCTGGTGTACTACAACGGAGTAGCCGTACCAGCGACGGCTCCCGGGCCGCCCTTCTATAATCGGCCCGCGAGTGAGATTGTGGCTGTCGACTCCGTCAATGCCATCGTCCTCTACGAGAAGGGAAAGTACGAGGGCTTCCTCATCGTCAACCGCTACAACTTGCCTTCCTCCGCCTCCGCCGTCTCCGCCCAGGCCTACGTCCGGAACGAGGCCACGGGGCTCCCGGATGGAAACTACACGGCCACGATCCTGTCGGACGGGTACGTCCAGGTGGTGCGGACCGGCGCGGGCTCGGACGCCCCGGCCGATTTCCCCTACCGCATGCCCTTAGCCTCCGACATGCCCTGGGTCTACGACCCCGAGGCCACGACCGAGGCGGAGGATGACGAGCCCATCGAGCAGCCCGCCCCGGCCTACTCCCGCACCCTGGTCCTGGAAACCTACGGGGCCTCCGGGGACATCGTGCTGGAGGACGAGGGGATCCTGCCGGGATCCGTGGAGGTCCGCAGGAACGGGGTTTTGGACTACGGCTTCACCTACGTCGAATCCACGGGGGCGGTAAAGCTGGACCGGGAGCCGGGCATCTCCGAGACCATCGAGGTATCCTACCTCCTTTCCTCCTCGGACCGGAGCGCCGGGAGCCTGGCGGCCGCCCTGGGGGCCGTCTTCGACCTCTCCCCCGATTGGAAGGCCTGGACTGCCCTGGGGATGCGCTGGGGCGTGCCCGGGACAGGGTATTCCGGGGAGGGGGAGTCCGTCCCGGGCTCCCTCACCCTGACGGCGGGCTTCCAAGGCGGCACTCCCCAGCCGGAAAAAGGCAAGCCCGAGCCTTCGGAAGTCTTCCGGGCGGAGGCGGCCCTGGCCGCCTCCTACCGGCGCGAGGACGCGACGGGCTACTACAAGGCCGCGGGCATGGAGGAGTCCCAGTCCTGGACCAGCCCCTTTTTTCCCACAGGTTCGTGGCCCGACGTAACGGTTGCCTACATTAAGGCCGTGACGGACGAGTCCCTGGAAACCCTCTTCCCGGACCTCTACAAGAGGTTCCATTCCGCGGTATCCAGCCAGAGGGCGTTGGTGTTCTCTTTCTCGGGACACGGCGGCGGCGAGGTCTCCGCGGTCCGCTACGTGGAGCCCATACAGGCGGGCAACTACAAGACCTTCGCCTTCTTCGCCCGGCGACAGGACGCGGACGACGTCGGGGCCGAGCTCGTCGTCGAGATCTCCGGCGGGGACACGGTCGTCAGGGTCGAGCTTCCCCTGGACCAGCTCGACGCCCAGTGGCGGCGCTATCTCCTCCGCTACGACGGCGTCCCCAGGCTCTACCGGCAGGACGGTGAGGGCGGCGCGGAGACCCTGGTAGGCGGTGGGGCGACGTTCTATGCGGATGCCTCCCAAAGCGGCGGGGAAATAAGGATAACGGTTTCCGGCGTCACGGACGGCTCGGTTTTCGTGGACGAGCTCTATTTCCAGGACCCCGTCGGGGAGTTCTCCGTATCCGGACGGGGGGCCGTAACCTGGAAGAAAGCCGGGACCCTCGCGGAGGTCTCGGGATACCCGATCGTGTCGGACGCGGGCGTCACGGCGCGCCTTACCGGAACGGCGTCCGAGGATTCGGCGGCCGCGGGATACCTGGACGGCTCGATAGGGCTGGGGCCCCTGGATTTCTCGGTGAAGCTCCAGCAGGGATACTCCCGGGGCGGCTTTTCGGACG
>CAYTYG010000380.1:0-3177 GCA_964441515.1 uncultured Treponema sp. | reverse complement strand
CCTCCGAAAGATAGCGATGGAGGGCCGCTCCATCAAGGGGCTTCTCGTGAAAATAGATTCCGAGCCGGCCTTCCCCGGGGGGCCCCAGGGCCCCGGCAAGTTCCTCCAGGGGAACGGGCGCGTCGACGGCCGTGGGCGTGGACGATCCGCTCTGCTGAAGGGCCTCCCGGACGATCCGATCCCACCGGGCGCGCTTGGCGGACGCGCCCTCGGAGCCGGATATGCGGGCCACGGAGTTGCGGCTCTCCACCGGCAGGATGCGGGCCACCCCCGCCTCCGCGGCCTGGCGTACGACGAGGTCCATCTTGCGGCCCTTGGGAAGGGCCTGGACCAGGACGATCCGGGCTTCGGTGCCGGCCGCGCGGCCTTCCCGCGCGGGCCCCGGAGGTCCGGAGTCGGGACGGACGGCCAGCTCGACGCGGCCCGGGGCCGAGGACAGGATCTCCAGCCCGTAGCGCCGCCCGACGCGGTCCATCCCCGGGAAGCGGGCCCCGGGCCCCAGCCGGAGGACGGAAAGGAGATAGCGGGCCCCCTCGCCCCGAAGGACGCAGGTCGGACCGCCTTTCCAGTCGGGCGGAAGCAGGAACTGGCGCACGGGAACCTCCGCAGCGGCTTTTACGGGCGTCAGGGCGACGGGGCGGCCGGGGGCGAGGCGGCGGCCAGGCTCTGGGCTTCCCGCACGGTTTTGCTCCTGGAAAGGAGCTCCCGATAGCTTCCCTCGTTCAGGATGCGCACGGCCTCCTGGAGCTGGATGTCGTACTCCAGGTCGTAGGCCGGGGCTATGGAGGTACGCTGGAATTCGTTCCGCAGGAGCCGGTCCAGGAGCCGTTCCGAGAGCTTGACCCCCGACTCCCGGAGCTTTCGTACGAACTCCTTCTTCGCAGCCTCCGTTGCGTCCGGATGCTCCTTCGCGAAGTTCGTGAAGGTCCGCTCCTCCAGGAGGCGCGAGAGCTCCTCGGTCTCCTCGTCCGTAAGCTCGGGCTCCTTCACGACAAGGTCGGGGGCTATCCCCACCTTGTCGATGTTGGCGTCGCTCGGGGTGTAGTAGCGGGACATGGTGAGCTTGAACCCCGTCTCCCCCAGGGGAAAGATCTGCTGCACGGCTCCCTTGCCGTAGCTCTGCTCCCCGATCAGGTAGGCCCGCTTGTGGTCCTTCAGGGCGCCCGCCAGGATCTCCGAGGCGCTGGCGGATCCGCGGTTGATCAGGAGGATGACGGGCCAGGACTGGGGCGCCGCCAGGTCGGGCTTGGCCTGGTAGACGGCGTTCTCGAAGGGGGTCCTCGACTTGGTGGACACGATGACCCCGGACTCCAGGAAGAGGTCCGCCGTATCGATCACCGCGGAAAGAAGTCCCCCGGGGTTGTTCCGGAGGTCCACCACCAGGGCTTTCAGGCCCTGGGCGCTGAACTCCTCGAGGGTCTCCTTGACCCTCGCCGGGGTCTGGGGAGTGAACTCGATGATCCGGAGGTATCCGGCCTTGTTCGGGAGCACGGCCTTCTTGATGGAGGGCACCTCGATGAGGGCGCGGACTATGGGAACGGGGAAGGTGATGCTCTGTCCCCGCCGTATCGTCAGGACGACCGTGGTTCCCGGCTTTCCCCTCAGTTTCGTGAGAACCTCGTCCATCAGGAGGGCTTCCGTGGTCTCGCCGTCAATCTCGGTGATCCAGTCTCCGGGCTGTATGCCCGCCCTCCACCCCGGGGTATCCTCGATGGGAGAGACGATCTCCACCCAGGGTTCCTCCCCGGGCTTGAGGCTCGCCGGCGGTATTTTATTGATGTACAGGCCGATGCCGCCGAAGCGGCCCTCCGTGGTGTCCTGGAGGTCGCTCATGGCCGCGGAGTCCAGGAAGGTGGAATAGGGGTCGTTGAGGGCGTCCAGCATCCCCCGCATGGCTCCCTCGTAGAGTATGCGGGGATCCACCTCGTCCACGTAGTTCTGTATCACGAAGGAGAAGACGTTCTGGAAGAGCGACGAGTAGCGCTGGACCTCCGATCCCTGGCCCTGGGCGAAGGCGGGCGGAACCGAAACGGACAGGACGGAACAGAGGGCCAGCACGACTACGGCCGCGGTCCACGCCGCGCGGTCGCCGCGCCCGGGCTTGGGGGATCTTTCCATAGTGATCCCATTGTCCGCTTCCGGCGGGAGGCTGTCAACCGAGCCTCGGGCCGGAAGAGCGGGGCCCAGGACGGCCCGGTTGGGAAAGGCGAGTCCTTGACGGCCCCCGGGGGCGCGAGTAGACTGAAAACCTATGCGGCGATCCATCATCACACTCTTAGGCGCGGGGGGCGAATTGGTCCGTTTTTTCGGGCTCGCGGCCCTCTGCCGGGCTTTTCTGGGGAATTCCGGATCCCCGGCCTCCCAGGCCCTCTACCAGTTCGCCGCGGCCCCCCAGCTCCTGTTCGCGGGCGGGTTTTTTTTTCTGTGGCGCGACCCGATCCGGTACGGGGTCTACAGACCCCTACTGGCCGCGGGGAAAGCCCTGTGCGTCCTGACCTTGGCCTCCCTGACGGTGCGTTTTCTGCTTTTTTTCCGGCAGGACATATACGTCGCCGGGGATCCCGCGGCCATGCTCGCGGCTATGGCGGCGTTCCTGCTCTGGGACGCGGCGGCCGGGATAGCCCTTGTGGTTTCCCTGCGCGAGCCGCCCGGAAGCCCTGAACCTTCCCCCGCGGACCCCGGAGCGGAAAGCCCCGAGCCCGTGGAGATCGACTAGGAGAGCCTATGCACATCGTGCCGATCGCCAGCGGCAAGGGAGGGGTGGGGAAATCCCTGGTGGCTTCGAATCTCTCCATAGCGTTGGCGGAATCCGGCCGCCGGGTCGTCCTGGCGGACCTGGACCTTGGCGCCTCCAATCTCCATGTCATGCTGGGGCTCGCTTCCGTGGGCCGCGGGGTCGGCACCTGGCTCTCCGCCCCGAACGCGGAGTTCTCCGAGATCGTCCTGGACACGGACTACCCGAACCTCCGCTTCGTGCCCGGGGACGCGGAAATCCCGGGGCTGGCCAACATCCAAGCCTCCCAGAAGCACCGCCTGAAAAAGAAGCTCCTGGCCCTGGAAACGGATTACCTGGTCCTGGACCTGGGGGCCGGCACGGGTTCCAACATACTGGACTTTTTCCTTACCGCGCCCCAGGGCATCGTCTCCGGCGACACCCTCAGCTTCGGCGGGACCACC
>CAYTYG010000379.1:0-3188 GCA_964441515.1 uncultured Treponema sp. | reverse complement strand
GGACGACCGCTACTACCGCTTCATAAAATGCGACGCCTCGGGCAAGGGCATCCCCGCGGCCATCATCTCCGTGGAGGTGGCCACCCTCTTCCTTAACCACTTCACGGACTGGAGCTACAAGAAGGACGGCATCCACCTGGACTCGCTCTGCTACCAGATCAACGACATGGTGGAGGGGCGGGGCTTCAAGGGGAAATTCGCAGCCCTCACGATGGGGGTCCTGGACGGCAAGACGGGAAACGTGCACCTTTGCCACGCGGGGGACAAATTCCTGCGCCAGTACGAGGCCCGGGAAAGGCGCATCGTGGTCCACGAGCTCCCGGACTCCCCGCCCACCGGGAGCTTCCCCAATATCCTTGTGGAGATGAAGACGCCCTACGTCCAGGTGACGAAGAAGCTGGAGAAGGGGGACATCCTCCTTCTGTACACGGACGGCATCGACGAGGCCACGAGGTACCAGAGGGACCCGCAGTATCGCCTGATAGAAAAGCAGGAGACCCTGCCCGACGGCACGAGCCAGATGCAGCCCCAGACCGAGCATTTCGAGAACGACCGCGTACACGCCATCGTGGAAGCCGTCCTCTCCCGGGGGCGCTTCCGCCTCGAGAAGCTCAACAATCCCGTGCCGGACGAGGTCCTCACCTTCGACTACACATCCTGCGAGGGAACCCTGGAGGAGATCATCCTGGCCCTGGTCTCCGCGGAAAAGGTGTTCCGGCTTGTGCCCGATCCCGGTGCCACGGAGAAGAACCTCGTGCTGGTGGACGCCAAGATCGACGCCTTCCTGGAGAAACACTTCGATCAATACCGCTTCTACCTGAAGGACAAGCGGCGCGAGAATCCCGACTCGGCCCATCCGGAGTACGTCGCCTACGCGGGCATTGCCGAGGACGAACAGTACGACGACCTGACGCTTATGGCGGTCAAACGCAAGTAGCGGATGGAGGGTTCCGGCCGCGGAGCCCCCCGCCGCGAACCCGGCCCGGGTCGGCGGAATTCCCTTGACTCCGAATATACCGTTCGGTATATTAACCCCATGGACAACCGGAAGGCCATCCTGGATGCCGCCCTGGATCTCTTCTCCCGGAGGGGCTACGACGCCGTAGGCGTCCAGGAGATCTGCGAGGCCTCGGGGATCACGAAGCCCACCCTCTACCACTATTTCGGCAGCAAGATCGGGCTCTTCCGCGTCCTCCTGTCGGAGCGGTTCGACTCCTTCCTGGAGCGCCTGGAACTCTTGGCCGCCTACGGCGGGGACCTTCCCCGGACCCTGGACCGCACCGCCGAGGCTTTTTTCGCCTTCGCGGACGCCAACCCCGGTCCCTGCCGCCTTCTCCTTGCGGCCTGGTTCTCCCCCCCCGAGGGGGAATCCTTCGAGGCGGCGGCGGAACTCACCGAGCGCCAGCAGGGGATCCTGGAGCGCCTCTTCCTGGACGCGTCCCGGGACCACGGCAACATGAAGGGACGGGAGCGGCGGTACTCCCTCTCCTTTCTAGGGCTCCTGAACACCTACGCCGGCGCGTCCCTGGCGGGAGCCCTGCGGCTGACGCCGGAGCTCGCCCGGGAAGCGGTGAGGCAGTTTTCCATCGGCATCTATTCCTGAGGCGGGGCCGGCGGTGTCGGCATTTTTTTTTGCAAGGTAGTATACCTACCGGTATGTATACATATCGAATAAGGAGGAGAGAACATGGAAGCGCGGGAATGGGCGCGGGACGCTGTGATCTACCATATATTTCCCCTGGGGCTCTGCGGGGCGCCGAGGCGGAACGACTTCCGTTCCCCGCCCGCTCCCCGCCTGCGGGAGCTGGCCCCCTGGCTGGAGCACGCGAAGTCCCTGGGCGCCACGGCCGTGCTCCTGGGCCCCGTTTTCGAGTCCGGGAGCCACGGCTACGACACGGCGGACTTGTACGCGGTGGACCGAAGACTGGGCTCGAGCGAGGACCTGGTGTGGCTGGTCTCCCGGGCGCACGGGCTCGGCCTCCGGGTCCTCCTGGACGCGGTCCTGAACCACACGGGACGGGAGCACCCTGCCTTCCGCGACCTGTCCTCCGGGGGCCCCGCCTCGCCGTTCCGGAGCTGGTACGCCAACGTGGACTTCAACCGGAGAAGCCCCCTGGGGGACCCCTTTTCCTACGAGGGGTGGAACGGGTGCCCGGACCTCGTCAAGATAAACACCTCGGATCCCCGGGCCCGAAGCCACCTGCTGGAGGCTGCCCGGCACTGGGCGCGGGGCTTCGGGATAGACGGCCTGCGGCTGGACGCCGCGGACCAGATCGACCCAGGCTTCCTGGGGGAGCTGGCCGCTCTCTGCCGTTCGGAGCGCGGGGATTTCTGGCTCCTCGGGGAGGCCGTCTTCGGGGACTACCGGAAATGGGCCCGGGCCGGGCTCCTGGACTCGGTCACGAACTACGAGTGCTACAAGGGCCTCTATTCCTCCCTGAACGACCGGAACTACTTCGAGATAGCCTGGTCCCTGAACCGCCAGTTCGGGACCGAGGGCCTGTACCGCGAAATCCCGCTGTACGCCTTCGCGGACAACCACGACGTGACCCGGGCCGCCAGCGTCCTTCGGGATCCCGCCCTCCTGTATCCCCTGTACGCCCTCCTGTTCACGATGCCCGGGGTGCCTTCCCTGTACTACGGAAGCGAATGGGGCCTATCCGGCTCCAAGGGGGGGACGGACGACTGGGCCCTGCGGCCCGCCCTGCGCCTGGAGGACGCCGCCGCCGCTCCCCACCCGGATCTGGCGCGGGCCATCCGTTCCTTCGCGGCCCTGCGGACCGCCGAGCCCGCCCTTCGGCGCGGGTCCTACCGGGGCGTCCTTGTGCGGCACGAACAGTTCGTCTTCGAACGGGCTTTGGGGGACTCCAGGATCACGATCGCCCTGAACGCCTCGGAGGACTGGTCGGTCCTCGAAATCCCCGCGGAGAGCGGGCGGCGGTACGTCGATCTCCTGGATCCCTCGTTTACGGTTCCCGAGTCCTCGGGGAGGATCCGCTTCGACATCCCTCCCCGGTGGGCGCGGGCCCTAAAAGCCTAGGCCCCGGGCGCCGCCGACCCCCGGAGCAGGGACGTACGAGCCACTACGTAGTCCAGCATGTCCCGGTTCAGGATATAGCGGACGCAATCGGTTCCTTCCAGGGGCTCCCTGCTCAGGGCTTCGCGCTCCACGTACGGGCGGGGTTTCC
>CAYTYG010000378.1:0-3192 GCA_964441515.1 uncultured Treponema sp. | reverse complement strand
GTCGCTGGATCTGGCCGAGACGGACGACGAGGTGGTCGACGCGCTGCTCTTGAAGTTCGACGCGCTGCTCGGCAAGAGCGAGATCGAACAGGCCGGCGCCGTGTGCGAGCGCTTTCCTCAGGGGCCGTTCCACCAGGGTGAAGTTGACCCGGAGAGAGAGTTCCGCTGCCTTGAGGAAGCACTCTTCGTCGTCCCCGATGTACAGCCCCTTCACGGAAAGCTCTCCGTCCGTCCCCCGGCCCACCACCGTGTGCACGAAGACGAGGGGCAGGCGCTTCGCGAAACGCTCCTGGGCATAATTGAGGACGGTCCGGACCGGACTCGAGGCCCGGCCCATGATCCGCTCCATCCCGTAGACGGCGCCGAGGTAGTGGCTCTTGTTGATGCCTTCGCTCCCTCCCGTGCCGATGAAGACGTTCTTGTTGTAGTTGGCCATCCCAATGACCTCGTGGGGCACCACCTGCCCCACCGAGAGGATCAAGTCGTACCCGCCCTCCACCAAGAGACGGTTCGCCTGGGCGGGCCAGGGGAAAGAGAGCTTGCCCTCGGAGACTTCCTCGATGACCGAGGCCGGCACCTCCCCGAGGGTCGTCACGTCGGTTCGCCACCGGTGGACCCGGAAGAGCCCGGAGGGTACGCCGGGAAACATCTGCCCGATCTCCTCGGAGGTGAGGGGCCTGTGGGTTCCTAGGGCGGGAAGGATGTCCGTCAGGGCGCTTCCGTAGCGCTCGTAGGCGAACCGGGTCAGGGTGCCGGCGCGGCTGTGAAGCCGGGTGATGTCCGGCGGCAGGACCAGGATGCGCCGGGGTTTCCCGCGGGCGGTTTCCATCCTCTCCAGGCCTTCCAGGAAGGCGGTCCGTAGCTCGGAATCGGAGAAAACCGTATCGGGGGAGCCCTTGGCGTAATACAGCATCTTCACCCTCTTCGCGGAATCAGGATTTCTTTTTATTTCGATTATCTATCCTATACGAAAGGAGTTACCACAGTTTTACCCGGAAGTCAAGCCGAAAACATGAGGAATTACATTCCCAATCACGTTCATAAGAGCGAATTGACATTTTGAAATCTTCGTTATAGATTGTTTCATGAAAGGTAACGCAACTTGAACCATCTGCCGCGGCACACGGAAATTCTCAAGCTTCTCAGCCTGCTCCGGGATGTCTCCGTGGGAGATTTCGCCGAGCGGCTGGGGGTCTCCGAGGTGACGATACGCAAGGACCTTGCGTTCCTGGAGGACATGGGCAGCCTGATCCGAACCCGGGGCGGCGCCCGCATAGCCGAGGATACCCGGATCCTGAAGAACGTCGACGTCCGGATGCAGGAGCGCATGGACGTCAAGGAGGCCATAGCGCGGAAAGCCCGGGAGCTCATACGGGACGGCGAGACGATTTACCTGGACTCCGGGAGCACCTGCCTTCTCCTGGCCCGGGAGCTGACGGACAGGAACCTCCGGGTGGTCAGCAACTCCATCGATGCGATGGTGACTCTGGGCCCCTGCCCCGGCATTGCCCTCCTGGGCCTGGGGGGAAGCTACCGAAGGGAGGCGGGCTCCTTCGTAGGCCCTCTGGCCGTGGAATCCCTGCGGTCCCTTCAGATAGAGACCTGCTTCCTCGGGGCGACGGCGTTCTCCTCCCGCGGAGTTTTTTCCTCCCAGAACCTCATAGAGTCTCAGCTCAAGCAGAGGGTCTTGGAATCCTCCGCGCGGCGGGTGGTGCTGGCGGACTCCTCCAAGTACGCCCGCTCGGCCTTTTCGGTATTCGCGCGGGCCGGGGACGTGGACATCCTGGTGACGGACTCCGGGTTCCGGCAGGTCAAGGAATTCAACGCCTTCGGGCTGGAAGTTTTGACGGCCGGATAAGGGCCTGTCCAAAGGGAAACCGGCTTATTGGGCTCATGGAGTCGCCCGAGGCCGGCTCGGAACCAAGGAACCGCAAAAAGCAAGGAGCGGCGCGATGGATTATCTGAAGACGATGTTTTCCCAGGAAGGCCGGACCGCGGCCATCACGGGCGGCGGCGGCGTGATCGCTGGGGCCCTGGCGGAGGCCTTTCTCCGGGCCGGGGCCAAGGTCTCCCTTTGGGACATTAAACTGGAGTACGCCGAGGACGCCCGTAGGCGGCTGGCGGACCTGCCCGGGCTGGAGGGATCGGAATCCCGGACCCTTGCCCTGGAAGTGGACGCCCTCTCGGAGGAATCCGTTCGGAAGGCCCTGGACTCCACGGCGGAAAAGCTCGGGGGTCCGGAGATCCTCCTGAACGCTGCGGGCGGCAACCGGGGCAAATCCGCCTTCGTGGAGACCGACATCGCGGCCTTCGAGGACGTCCTGCGGCTGAACCTCGTCGCCGGGCTGATGGTGCCCACCAAGGCGGCGGCGGACTTCTGGATACGGAAGGGCATCCGGGGCTGCATCCTCAACATGGCCTCCATGGCCTCCTACGTCCCCCTGTCCGGGGTTTGGGCCTACGACGCGGCCAAGGCCGGGGTCATGAACCTTACCATGGCCTGCGCCAAGGAGTTCGCCCCCCGTGGAATCCGGGTAAACGCGCTGGCCCCGGGATTCTTCCTAGGCAAGCAGAACCAGGCCCTCCTGGTGGACGAAAAGACCGGGGACCTGACGAGCCGGGGACGGGACGTTATCGCCCATACCCCCTTCGGACGCTTCGGCGACGTCTCCGAGCTGGCCGGTGCCTGCCTCTTCCTGGCCTCCGACAAGGCCGCGGGCTTCGTGACGGGGATAACCCTTCCCGTGGACGGAGGCTACCTCACCCAGAACATATAAAGGCGGGGAAACGGCCGGACCGTCGGTCAAGTCCGATCTCGGACAGCCCCCGGCCCCTATCCCGCAAGGTGCCGACGGGCGCTCTCCACGCGCGAGAGCACGACCGGAAGGCCCAGGAGCCGCATCGATTCGAAAAGCGGCGGGCTGACGCGGCTCCCGGTCACGGCGACCCGTAGGGGCATCATGAGGTCCCCCAGCTTGGCTCCGGCCTCGGCGGCCCGGGAACGGAACCTCTCCTCGCAGGCCGGGATGTCGGAGAAGTCGCACTTCGCAAGGAGGCCGGCGGCTACGCCCAGGAGCTCCGCGGCCCTCGGGGCGTCCAGCTTCTTGGGAATGAACTCCTCGGCGGCCGGGACCTGAGGCTCCTCGAAGAGGTAGCGCATGACGGAGGGCGCGTCGGAAAGGAACTTCAGGC
>CAYTYG010000377.1:0-3205 GCA_964441515.1 uncultured Treponema sp. | reverse complement strand
GCCTTCTTCGTCGGCTCCGGCGCCCCGACGCCCCGGGAGCTCCCCCTGAGGGGGACCGGCGTCCGCGTGGCGGACGCCCTGGAGTTCCTGGCCGACACGGCCGAGGGCCCCGGCCCCTTCGAGGGCGTCCGGAGGGTGCTCGTGGCCGGCGGGGGCAACACGGCCATGGACGCCGTGCGTGCGGCCACCCGGATACCCGGGGTGCGGGAGGTTCGCCTCTCCTACCGCCGCACCCTGAACGAGATGCCCGCGGACCGGGAAGAGCGGGAAAACGCCCTGGCGGAGGCGCGGGCCGTGAACGGAGAATCCGCCTCGGACGGGACTCTCCTGGAGCTGACCCTCCCGGAGTCCGCCTCCCCCGGCCGTATCACCCTGCGGCGCATGAAGCTGGGGGATCGCGACGCATCGGGGCGACGGTCGCCGGTTCCCTCGGACCAGACCCTGGAGGTCCCCTGCGACCTTCTGATCGCGGCGGTGGGGGAAGCCCCGGACCGCGAGCTCCTGGCCGCGCTGGGAATACCGGTCGGGCCCGACGGGAGGCCCAAGGCGGACCCGGAAACGGGGGCCGCGGGCGGGCCGGGGCTCTACGCGGGCGGGGACGCCCTGCGGGGTCCCTCCTCCATCATCTCGGCGGCGGCGGACGGACGGCGCAGCGCCGTGGCCATCCTGCGCGCCGCCGGCATAGAGCCCGAAACGGCCTTCGGCACCTACACTGCCCCGGCGCCCAGGCCGGAAAAGCTGGCGTCCCGGGGCGCCCTCGCGGAATCCATCCCGATCTCCGAGTCGAACGGCCGGGACTACGCGGCCGTGGAGGCCGAGCGCTGCCTGGAATGCGACGCGGCCTGCCTGCGCTGCGTGGAAGTCTGCCCCAACCGGGCCAATACCTTCGTGGCCGTGCCCCCGGACGTCGGGTTCCGGCAGGGACTGCAGATCCTGCACGTGGACGCCCTGTGCAACGAGTGCGGAAACTGCGGCTTCTTCTGCCCCTACGAGGGAGAACCGTACAAGGGCAAGCCCACCCTCTTCGCGTCGGCCGCCGCGCTGGAGGCGTCGGGGAACGAGGGCTTCGCCTTCACCGGGAGCCCGGAAGCCCCGGACCTCGTCCTGCGCGCCGCCCGGGAAGGCGTTCCCGCCCGGCTCCCCTACACCCTGTGGTCCAAGCCGGCTCCTTCCGGATCGGCCCCCGACGAGGCAGCCCTCCTGGCCGCCCTCGCGCGGGCGGTGCTCCGGGACCACGCCTACCTGATTGGAGGAAACCCATGCTGATCTTCGAGAACGTCCGGGTGATCCAGTTCGAGCCCCCCTCCGTCTCCGATCCCCAGGACGTGGTCGCGCGGGAGCCGGACGAGGGCGGGACGGTGGCCGAGGTCGGGAAGAACCTGAAAGCCCGGTACCCCCAGGCGAAGTCCGGTGGCTCCGGGGGCTACCTATCCCCGGGGCTCGTCTGTTCCCACACCCACCTATATTCCGCCCTGGCCCGGGGCATCCTGGCGGAGATAAAACCCTCCAAGGACTTCGGCCAGATACTGGCCCACCTCTGGTGGCCCCTGGATAGGGCCATCGACGAGCCCATACTCCGCGCCAGCGCCCGTTCGGGGCTGGCGGACGCCGCCTTCTGCGGGGTCACGACCGTCGTGGACCACCATGCCTCTCCCTCCTTCCTGGACGGAAGCCTGGACGTGATCCGGGCCGCCTACGACGAGATAGGCCTGCGGGGGCTTCTATGCTACGAGACGACGGATCGCAACGGGCTTCCCGAGGGCCGCGCCGGGGTCCGGGAGAACGAGCGCTTCGCCCGCGCCCTGGACGCGGAAAGGAAAGCGGGCGGGAAGCCCCGGGTGGAGGCCGCCATCGGGGCCCACGCCCTCTTCACGATCGGGGAAGAGACCCTCGGCCTCCTATCGGACGCCGTGAAGTCCACGGGTCGCGGAATCCACATCCACGCGGCGGAGGACAAGTTCGACGCCTCGGACTCCCGGCACAGGTACGGGCTGGACCTTGTGGAGCGCATGGACCGGGCCGGACTCCTGGGGCCCAAGGCCATCCTGGGCCACGGCCTCTGGCTTACCCCCAGCGAGGTGGAGATAATAAACGAGCGGGACGCCTTCCTGGCCCACAACGCCCGGAGCAACATGAACAACGCGGTGGGGTACAACGCACTGCTTCCCTCGGTCAATAACGTGGTCCTGGGCACGGACGGCATGTGCGCGGACATGGCCGAGGAGTTCAAGTTCGCCTGCTTCCGGCACCGCGAGTCGGGAGGCCCCTGGTGGCCCGGCGACTTCCTCCGGGCCCTTGACCGGGGGAACCGCCTCATGGAACGATACTTCCCCGGCGCCCGGTTCGGACGGGTGGAGCCGGGATACGCCGCGGATCTGGTCCTCTGGGACTACGATCCCCCCACCCCGCTGGCAGCGGAGAACTTGGCCGGCCACCTGGCCTTCGGCCTGGGCAGCCGAAGCGTACGGTCCGTGGCGGTGGACGGGGCCCTGGTGGTCCGGGACCGGGAGGCGGCCTTCGATTCGGCCGCCGTCCTGGCGGAGGGCCGGGCAGAGGCGGCGCGGCTTTGGAAACGGATGGGATAGACGCTACTGGAACAACCTGTGAATCATTTATAATGAAAGCGAGGCGAGGGACGGAACGGCCGTAGGCCCTCTTCCGCCGCCGCCTTATAGCTCGTCCCCGCGATTCGGGCGGAGTCGGGCAAGTCGTCTCTCTCCCCGCGCGGCGATTCGGGCCGTACGGGGCAGGCAACTGGGGGTTGTATGGACTCAAACGCCCAAAAGGTCCGCGAGAAGGCTTCGTCGTACCGCGACGAAACCGCGGAGCTCCTGTCCCGGATCGTGAAAGTGCCGGCCCTGAGCGCTAAGGAGGCCGACCGGATCGCCCTGCTCAAAAAGATGTGCGAGGCCGCGGGCTTCGACGAGGTCCGGGTGGACGGACTCGGAAACCTCCTGGGCCGGGTGGGTTCGGGAAAGAAGATCCTGGCCATAGACGCGCACATCGACACGGTGGACGTCGGGGACCCGTCCCAGTGGAAGATCCCCCCCTTCGAGGGCCTGGTGAAGGACGGCCTCGTCTACGGCCGGGGCACCTCCGACCAGCTCGGCGGGGCCGCGGCCATGATAACCGCGGGGCGCATCCTCAAGGAACTCAAGTATTCCGGGGACTATTCCGTGTGGTTCACCTTCACCGTGATGGAGGA
>CAYTYG010000376.1:0-3213 GCA_964441515.1 uncultured Treponema sp. | reverse complement strand
GCGGATACGGGAAATCGCGCGGGAGCTGGGCTACATACCGCACACCGCGGCTTCCAATCTCCGGTCGGGTGCTTCGAAATCCATTGGCGTCGTGGTGACCCGCATAGACAACGCGTTCTTTTCCCGCATACTCCAGGGGGTAAACGACTGCGTTTCCGGGAGGGGATACACGGTGCTCACCCTTTCCTCGAACGAGGACATGGAGGCCGAGCGGGAAGCCATCACCCTGCTGACGTCCTACCGCGTCTCGGGCATGCTCATCGTACCGGCCTTCGACCTAAAGAGCGGCTACGACTACCAGTCCATACAGGCGCCGCACATCGAGATCGTGCGACCCTCCCGGGCTCGGACGGGCTTCTACTTCATATCCGATTCCCGCAGGTCGGGGGTCCTCGCGGCGGAACGGCTGATTTCGTTGGGACGAAGGAACCTTGCCTACCTGGGCTTCGGCATGCCCGTTTCCTGCAACCGGGAGAGGATGCGGGGCTACGCCGAGCGCATCCGGAAGGAAGGCTTAACCTTCGGACCCCGGAACGTCCGCGCCTGCGACGCAACCACGGAGTCCGCCTTTACGGCCATGACGAAATGGATACGGGAAGGATTCGAGGCCGACGGTATCTTCGTCTACAACGACTCCATGGCCTTCGGGGCGCTCCGGGCCCTCTCGGACGCGGGCATACGAATCCCCCAGGACGTATCCGTGATCGGGCACGACGATATAGAGGTGGCCAAATCCTTCATCCCCAGGCTTACGACCGTGCAGGTGCCCAAGTACAGCCTCGGATATGAAGGCGCCCGCGCCCTGCTGGGACTCATCGAGCCGGGCGAGGAGACGGCGCTTCCGTACCGCGTCGTCTACCAGCCCGAGCTCATCGTACGGGAGACCTGACGGGACGGGTCAGCCTATACCCAGGCCCAGGATGCCCCGGGCTTCCTCGGCGGTCGCGATGTCGCGGCCCGAAGCCCGGCAAAGGCGCACGGCGCGCTCCACGAGCTGTACATTTGTGGCCAGCTCGCCCTTTTCCTTGTTCAGCATGATGTTGTCCTCGAGGCCGACCCGGAGGCCGTCCGCCCCCATGGCGAGCCCCGCGAGCATCATGGGCATATGGGCCTTGCCTATCCCGGTCACGCTCCAGGTCGATCCCTCGGGAAGCATGTCGTGGAGGAAGCT
Source organism: uncultured Treponema sp. (assembly GCA_964441515.1). Taxonomy (GTDB): domain Bacteria; phylum Spirochaetota; class Spirochaetia; order Treponematales; family UBA12059; genus JAAYUR01. The sequence continues at coordinate 2,042 of CAYTYG010000376.1, read as the reverse complement.
GAGGTTCTTCACCGTCCCGTCCAGCCCGCCGGGGACGTCCAGGACGAACTGATAGTGGACCGGGGTCTTCAGCATTCCCTTTTTCACGTAGTACGCGGCGTTCCCCATGAATCCGCCGTCGAACACCTCCACCTCCGGCTTGATGCCCAACTCGTTGACGGCCTCGCAGAGCTTGGTCAGGAAGCGCGGGTGGTTCTCGAAGACGAAGCTGTTGGCCCAATTCAGGGATCCGGCGTCGAAGGAGCACATGTCGGGCTTCAGGGCGTACAGGTGCGCCAGCCGCTCCTCGTCCACATAGGAGCCGCCCGAGGTGGTGAGGTTGAGGAGGACGTCCACGCCCGCTTCCTTGCAGGCCTTGCGCGTCAGCTCCACGGTCCGGACGAAACGGTCCAGGGCCATGGTCTTGGCGCCGTTCTCGTCCCGGACGTGGATGTGCGCTATGGCGGCGCCCGCCCTGGCGCAGGCAACCACGTCGGCGGCGATCTCCTCCGGGGAGATGGGGACGGCGGGGTTCTGGCTCTTCTGGGTTCCGGCCCCGGTAAGGGCTACGGAAATGATGACGTTTCGGTTGCTGGCCATGATTCTCATCCTTCCTCCTATAGAAGCTCGACTACCGTCGATTGTCCCATCCCGCCCGCGATGCAAAGGGTCGCCAGGCCGTAGCGGGCGCTTCTCCTGCGCATCTCGTGCAGCAGGGTCACGAGGATGCGGGCGCCCGAGCAGCCCACGGGATGCCCCAGGGCGATGGCGCCGCCGTTTACGTTCGTAATCTCTGGATTCAGCCCAAGCTTGCGCATGCATCCTATGGACTGCGCGGCGAAGGCCTCGTTGAGCTCCACGAGCTCGATCCGGTCCAGGGCCAAACCCGCGTTCCGGAGGGCCTTCCGGGTGGCGGGTACGGGCCCCAGCCCCATCACCCGGGGATCCACCCCGCTGGTCGCGAAGCCCAGGATCCGGGCGATCGGCCGTATCCCGATCTCCGCGGCCCGCTCCGCCGACATGAGGAGGAGGGCCGCGGCCCCGTCGTTCCGTCCGGAGGAGTTGCCCGCGGTCACCGTTCCCTTTCCGTCCGTGCGGAACACGGGCTTCAGGGCGGCCAGGAGCTCCATCGAAGTCTCCCGGGGGTACTCGTCGGTGTCGAAGAGGACGGGGTCCTTCTTCTTCCCCTGGGGGACGGAAACCGGCACGATCTCCGGGCGGAAGCGTCCCGAGCGGATGGCCTCGCGAGCCTTTTCCTGGGAGGACAGGGCGAATACGTCCTGCTCTTCCCGGGTTATTCCCATCTGTTCCGATATGTTTTCCGCCGTCACCCCCATGCTGAAGGTGCCGTAGATCTCCTGGGGTTGGGAGCGCAGCTGCCCCTCGACCAGGGAATCCAGAAGGACGGCGTTTCCCGTCCCCAGGCCGTACCGCGCGTTGCGAAGGTAAAACACTGCGTTGGACATGCTCTCGGTGCCGCCGGCCAGGACCACGTCGTTCTGCCCGCACTGTATGCTCATGGCCCCGTTCAGGACCGCGGTCATGCCGGAGGCGCACTGCCGCATGATGGTGTACGCGACGGAGCTCTCGGGTATCCCGCAGCGAAGAGCGGCTATCCGCGCGATATTGGGGTTGTCGGAGGACTGCCGGCACTGCCCAAGGATCACTTCGTCCACGGCTTCCGGCGCGACCTGGGACCGGTCCAGGATTCCGTGGATCACGCCGCAGGCCAGGTCCTCCGCCTCCAGGGGACGGAGAGACCCGCCCAGGGAGCCGATCGCCGTGCGGCAGGCCTCTACAATAACGACGTCCTTCATCTTCCCTGCTCCCGCCTTCACACCGGGTCGTCCATCAGCTTCTTGCTCAGCTTGAACGCCTCGAAGAGCTGGCGGTCCCGTTTGGCCAGGGCCTCGTTCATATCCAGGCCGGAATAGTCGTAGAAGCCTTTGCCGGCGCGGACCCCGAGCTCTCCCTTCTCGATATGCTCCGACAGGGTGCGGGGCATGTCCACCGGCTCCGGCAGGGAATAGGCCCGCCAGAACAGCTCGGCGGCGCAGGAAAAG
>CAYTYG010000375.1:0-3216 GCA_964441515.1 uncultured Treponema sp. | reverse complement strand
GGCGTCAAGGTTGACAACCTGATATTCTTTCTTGAAGGGCTGGTTCTTGAACCCACGGTGGGCCAGACGCCGGTACAGGGGCATCTGTCCGCCCTCGAAACCCGGATACGTCTTGCCGCCCGAGCGGGACTTCTGCCCCTTGTTGCCCTTCCCGGCCGTTCCGCCCAGGCCGGAGCCCTGCCCGCGCCCGACTATCTTTCGGGCGTGCGTGGCGCCCTCGGGGCGGTGAAGGTTGAAGTCGCTCATCCCTCGATCTCCTTGACTTCCACCAGGTGGGCCACGGACGCCACCATCCCTAGGACGGCGGGCGTGGCTTCCTGCACGGTAGTGGAACTAATCTTCCGCAGGCCGAGCGACCGGACGGTCGCCCGCTTCCCGGGCTTCTGCCCGATTACGCTGCGGACCAGGCGTATCTCGATTTTCCTGTTCTTGGTCTTGCTCTTGGCCATACCGTCAACCCCACATGTCCTTTATGGTCTTGCCGCGGTTCTTGGCCACGACCTTCGCGTCCAACATGCCATCGATGCCGGCGAAGACCGCGCGGACCATGTTGTTGGCGGTCCGGGATCCTACGCTCTTGGCCAGCACGTCGGTGACGCCGCCGGCCTCCATGACCGCGCGCACGGCGCCCCCGGCTATGATGCCGGAGCCCGGGCAGGCGGGCTTCATGATGATCTTGGAAGCCTTGTACTGGCCGATGAGGTCGTGGGGGAGCGTGCCGTTCTTGACGGGAAGCTTCACCATGGCGCGCTTGGCCTTGTCGATGCTCTTTCGGATGGCCTCCGACACGTCCTTGGCCTTCCCGAAGCCGAAGCCCACGTTCCCGGCGCGGTCGCCCACCACGGTGAGCGCGGAGAAGGAGAAGCGGCGTCCGCCCTTCACAACCTTGGCCGTGCGGTTCAGCTTGACGAGCTTCTCGACAAAACCGTCGTTCCGGGAATCGCGGTCTCCCCGATCCCTGTCTCTTCCTCTATTCTCCACGGTTTCCCCCTAGAACTCTACGCCGGCCTTGCGGGCCCCGTCGGCTATGGCCTTCACGACGCCGTGGTACTTGTACCCGTTGCGGTCGAAGACCACGCTCTTTATCTTCTTTTCCTTGAGCCGCTTGCCGATCTCCTCGCCCAGCTTGGAGCCGCCCTCGACGGTGGCCTTCACGGCCTTGAGGGACTCCTGCAGGGTGGACGCGGTCGCGAGGGTCTTTCCCTCGGCGTCGTCGATCACCTGGACGTAGAGATAGCGGTTGCTCTTGAACACCGTCATCCGCGGGCGCTCCGTGGTTCCCGCCAGGGTTTTCCGGACATGCGCCTTGCGCTTATCGCGCCTGCGGAGCTTGGATTCCAGTTCCTTCGTACTCATGCGGTCCCTGCCTTACTTCACGCCGGTCTTGCCGACCTTCTTGCGGACGATCTCGGTTTCATACCGGATGCCCTTGCCCTTGTAGGGTTCGGGCTTCCGGAGCTTGCGGATCTCGCTGGCGAACTTCCCGACCTGCTGTTTGTCGAACCCGGAGACGACTATCTTCTGGCCGTTCATCTCGACGGCAGCGGACAGCCCCTGCGGGACGGCCACCATGACGTCGTTGGAGAACCCGAGGGAAAGCACGAGGATCTTGCCCTGGAGCTCGGCCTTGAACCCGACCCCGTTGATCAGGAGGCTCCTCGTGAAACCCTGGGATACTCCCAGGACCATGTTGTTCACCAGGTTCCGGTAGAGCCCGTGGAAGGCCCGGGAAGGCTTCTCGTCGTCCTTGCGGGTGACCTCCACGAGACCGCCCTTGACCCCGACTTCCACCGATTCGTTGAAGTCCTGTGTCAGCTTGCCCTTGGGGCCCTCGACGGTCACCGTCCGGCCCTGCACGGACACCTTAACGCCCTGCGGTATCGCGATGGGCAGTTTTCCGATTCTCGACATGGCTCTCCCCTCTTACCAGACGGTGCAAATGAGCTCGCCGCCCACTTTCTTCTCCACGGCCTTCCTGCCGGTGGTCACGCCCTCCGAGGTGGAGACGATGACGGTACCGAACCCGTTGTAAACGCGCGGGAGATTCTTGTATCCCGCGTAGACTCTCCGCCCCGGGCGGGAAACCTTGTCCACGCCGTGCAGCACGGGATCGTTCTCCTCGTCGTACTTCATGAAGATCCGGATGAAGTTCTGGCCCTCGTTCATGATCTTCTTGAAGTTCTTGATGTAGCCTTCCGTCTTCAGAATCTTCACGATCTCGAGCTTAAGCTTGGAAGTCGGGATATCGACTTTCTCGTGGCGAGCCGAGCTCGCGTTGCGGATCTTGGTCAGCATATCGGCAATGGGGTCCGAAACGCTCATTCCTTCCTCCTACCAGCTCGACTTGACCACACCCGGGATCATGCCATTGCTGGCGAGGTCCCGGAAGCACAGGCGGCACATATCGAACTTGCGCATATAGCCGCGAGGCCGGCCGCAGATCTTGCAGCGGCGTACCAGGCGGGTGCTGTATTTCGGCTTTTTCAGGGCCTTAAGGATCATCGCTTTCCTAGCCATCTCGCATCCTCCTACTTCCGGAACGGCATGCCCATGCGGGCAAGGAGGCTCTTGGCTTCCTTGTCGGTCCGGGCTGAAGTCACGATGGCGACATTGAGTCCCATGATCTTCTCTATCTTGTCGAAATCGATCTCCGGGAAGATGATCTGCTCGGTGAGCCCGATCGCGTAGTTCCCGTGGCCGTCGAAGGCGTTGGGATTGACTCCGCGGAAGTCCTTCACACGGGGCAGGGCCACGTTCATGAACCTGTCCATGAACTCCCACATATAGGCGCCGCGCAGGGTGACCCGGCAGCCGATCTCCTGCCCCTCTCGGATCTTGAAGGTCGCTATGGACTTGCGGGCCTTGGTCTTCACGGCCTTCTGCCCGGTGATGTGCCCCAGGTCCTCCACGGCGGCGTCCAGGATCTTCCGGTTCTCCTTGGCCTCGCCGACTCCCATGGACACCACGACCTTCACCAGGCGCGGGATCTGCATGGCCGAGGAGTAGCCGTACTCCTCCTTGAGCTCCGGTGCGATCTTTTCGTTGTAGATCTTCTTGAGCCGGGGCACGTATGTCTTCTTCTCCGCCATATTAGAGAGCCTCCCCGCACTTGCGGCAGACGCGCTTCTTGGTGTCGCCCGAGAGCTTGTACCCGATGCGCGTGGGCCCGCATTTCTTGCAGACTATCATGAGGTTCGAGAGCTGCAGGGGGGCCTC
>CAYTYG010000374.1:0-3238 GCA_964441515.1 uncultured Treponema sp. | reverse complement strand
CGGGTATCGGAGTCCACGTTCCGGAGGTCCTCGACGTACTTGATCATCCCGACGAAGAGCTTCGAGTAGCCGTTCCACACGAAGACTCGGTCCACGGCCTTAAGGCCGGGGCGCCGGGGGTCCAGGTCCGCCAAGCTCGAGTTATTCATGGCCAGGAGGAGGATGGGCACCTCCGGGCGCATCTCCTTCAAATCCCGGGCTAGGGCGAGGGGGCCGTCGAAGTCCAGTCCCGCCATGAGTATCACCATGTCGTGGTTGCCGCCCTGGAAGGTATCCCGGGCGGCTTCCGGACTGTAGGCGCAGGTCACCCGGGGCGCGGTCGTCAGGTTCAGCCGGTAATACTCCCCGTAGATCTGCTCCGAGAGGGCGCCGTCGCTCTCCAGGATGAAGGAATCGTACAGGCTGGCCACGAGGAGTATTTCCCGAACCCGGTACCGCATGAGGTCGTGGAAGATGTTGCGATCCCGGCGCTCCTGGTCGTAAGCCGCCACAAGCTCGTTGAAATACATGGCTATAGAGTATGGCGGGAGGGAATAGGTTCTTCAAGGGGAACGGTGGCCGCTTTAGCTTTTTCGTGTATACTGTACCAAGACGGCGGGCGGAACGTTCCCGGATCGGGCGCCCGGCGGGATTCGGAACTTCGATTCCGCGGAGCCTTGGATGAGCACGGTCCATGAAAAAATACTGAACGCCTCCCGGGATTTGATCGCCCTGGTTTCCAGGGATTATATCTACGTTTTCGCGAACGAATCCTACTGCAGCGCGATAGGCCTGGAGAGCGCCGCCGTCACGGGAAAGACCGTCGCGGACGTCTGGGGCCTGGCCAAGTTCCAGGGCCGGATCAAGCGCCGCCTGGACGAGTGTTTCGCGGGCATGGAATCCCACGACATCGACAAATTCCTCTTCGGGACGGAGGAAAGGTACGTCCACGTCTCGTACTATCCCTATCTGGAGGACGGCCGGATCACCCACGCCATGGTCTACACCCACGACATCTCCGCCCTCAAGGATATGCAGTCCCGGATCATCAACTTCGAATACAAGGACCCGACGACCGGACTGTTCAACCGGAGATCCTTCGACATCGTCCTGGACATGGAGCTGGAGAAGGCGCGCCGTTCGCCGGACGACAATATCCGCGCCATCCTCTTCGTGAACCTGAGGAACTTCACCCAGATCAACGCCCGCTACGGGTACGAGGTTGGGGATCTGCTCCTGGAGGCGACGGGCATACGGATCCGCGAGGCTCTTAGGGCCTCCGACTACGTCTTCCGCTTCGAGGGCAACGACCTGGCCGTGATACTGACTACGATGAAGCGAAGCACGGACCTGTCCATCGTCGCGGAGAACATACGGGGCAAGGCCTTCTTTCCCTACACCCACAAGGGCGCGGTCATCAATATAGGCTGCAACATAGGGGCCTCCATCTTCCCCGACGACGGCGACGACAAGGAAAACCTCATCCGGTTCGCCCTCTCCGCCATGGAGGAGGCTCAGACGAAGAACGAGCCCCTGATCATCTTCAACAAGGAGCTGCACCGCGCCTCCCTCCGGAAGGCCAAGCTTCGCTCGGATCTGCGGACCGCCCTGGTGGGGGAGCAGTTCGAGGCGCACTTCCAGCCCGTGGTCGACGCCTCGGGGAACGTGGTCGGCGCAGAGGCCCTCATCCGCTGGCTGCACCCGGATCTGGGGAACATTTCACCCCGAGACTTCATCCCCCTGGCCGAGGAGTCCGGGGACACCATCATGATAGGCCGGTGGATCCTGTACAAGGTCTGCAAGAACATCAAGAAATGGTCGAAGCTCCTGGAGGGCCGATACATATCCGTCAACCTCTCCGCCAAGGAATTCGCGGGAGCGGGCCTGGTGGAGCACGTCCAAAGGGTCCTGGAGACGGAGCGCGTGGATCCCTCCTTCCTTAAGCTGGAAATAACGGAGACCCAGAGCATGACCGACCTCCAGGACGCCATAGACAAGATAGCGAGGCTGCTGGAGATCGGCGTGGAGGTCTTCATCGACGACTTCGGATCGGGGTATTCCTCCCTGGCCTACCTGAAGCGCCTTCCCGCCCGTGTGATAAAGATCGACAAGTGCTTCGTGGACTCCATCGCGGAGAACGAGGAGGATAGGGCTTTCCTGGCGGGGATGATCGGCATGATCGCCAGCAAGGGCAAGACGATCCTGGTCGAGGGAGTGAGCACCCAGGCCCAGCGGGAGATACTCCTGGGGCTGGGTGTGGAACGGATGCAGGGGTTCTACTTCAGCCAGGCCCTGCCCCCCAAGGCTTTCGAGAAGCTGCTGCGGAAGAGGGCTCCCCTTCCCTGCGGGGAATAAAAAAGGAGGCTGACCCGATCTTTCGGACCAGCCTCCCGCCGTAGACCGCTACTCGGGGAAAACCCTTATACCAGCCCCTGGGCCAGCATCGCGTCCGCCACTTTCTTGAATCCCGCGATGTTCGCGCCTATGACGTAGTTCCCTTCGGCCCCGTACTGACGGGCGGTTTCCAGGCAGGCTTGATGAATATTGACCATGATCTCGTGCAGCCTGCGGTCCACTTCCTCCGCGTTCCAGGACAACCGAGTGGAGTTCTGGCTCATCTCCAGGCCGCTCGTGGCCACTCCGCCCGCGTTCACGGCCTTGCCGGGACCGAAGGGGATCTTCTTGTCTATGAAGTATTTCCAAGCATCCGCGGTACATCCCATGTTGGAGACCTCGGCCACGAACTGGACGCCGTTCGCCACCAGGGCCTTGGCGTCGTCGCCGTTCATCTCGTTCTGGATGGCGCAGGGCATGGCTATGTCCACCTTCTGCTCCCAGGGCTTCTTTCCGGGGAAGAACTTGGCGTTGGGGAACTTCTTCGCGTAGGTTTCCGACTTGTTCCGGTCTATCACGAGCATCTGCTGCAGATAGTCCCACTTCTGCTGGGTGCCCACACCGTCGGGGTCGTAGATATAACCGTCCGGGCCCGAGATCGTGACGACCTTGGCCCCGAGCTGGGACGCCTTGATGCAGACCCCCCACGCCACGTTCCCGAATCCGGAGACGGAGACCGTCTTGTCCTTGAGGGACTGCCCCTTGGCCTTGAGCATCTCCTGGACGAAGTAGGTGGCCCCGTATCCCGTGGCCTCCGGGCGAACCAGGGATCCCCCGAAACTCAAGCCCTTTCCGGTCAGTACGCCGGTGAACACGTTGGAAAGGCGCTTGTACTGTCCGAACATATAGCCCACCTCGCGGGCCC
>CAYTYG010000373.1:0-3238 GCA_964441515.1 uncultured Treponema sp. | reverse complement strand
TTGGCTGAAATCAGCGCGGTAATGCCCGCGTACAACGACGAGGAGACGATCGGCGCGGCGATCGAGTCCGTGATCGCCCAGACCTACGCGGACTGGGAGCTCCTGGTCGTGGACGACGGCTCCTCGGACGGTACCCGGGCCTTGGCCGCCGGGTACGCCGAGCGGGATTCCCGAATTCGGGTCCTCTCGACCCCGGTCAACTCCGGCGCGGGGGTCAGCCGCAACCTGGGAATCGACACCGCCTCGGGGCGTTATATAGCCTTCCTGGACGCGGACGATGTGTGGCGCCCGGAGAAGCTGGAGCGCCAGATAGCCTTCATGAAGGAGCGGGGCTGCGCCGTCTCCTTCACGTATTACGCCAGAAGGGCGCTCGGGACGGAGATCCCCGGGAAGGTGGTCAAGGCGCCCGCGGTCGTCCGGTACCGGGACCTGCTGAAGTCAAATTGGATACCGATGTCCTCCGCGATGTACGACAGGACGCGGGCGCCGGACCTGCGCATGCGCGCCCTGCGGAGGAGGCAGGATTACGTGTTCTGGCTGGATCTGCTGTCCCGGGGCGGCGAGGCCCGCTGCCTGGGCGAGTGCCTTATGATCTACACGGTCCGGCCGAGGTCCGTGTCGTCGAACAAGCTGGCGTCCGCGCGTTCCACCTGGCAGGTCTATCGGGAGGTGTTGGGATTGCCCTTCCTTCCCGCGGCCTATTGCCTGGCCAACAACCTGGCGCGCGCCGTATGGAAGCGGGCTTAAGGTGCGTGCTTTAATGTCCGAAAAGACCCCGGTCCCGGCGCCGCGCTCTCGGGACGAGTTGGGAAACCCCTCCCGTGGCTGACCTTACCCGCATCGAACTCCTGGGTCTCCCCTGTTCCGGGAAAAGCCACCTCGCGGCCCGTCTGGCCGAGGGCTCTTTCCGGGCCCGGGTAGCCTTGGCGGAGAAGAGAAAGAGGCCGGGAAGGATTTTCAAGGTTGCCGGGGCCGCCCTGCGGCGGCCGGATCTCTTGTCCGTTTTCTCGACCCTCCGGGATGTGCGCGCTGGGCACCTAATTCCGCAGTTCCGTGCGGGACTCCGGTTCCTCAGCCGATACGGGGAGATGGCCGGTGCTTTACGGGACGGGACCGCCGTCGTCCTTGTGGACGAGGGGGTGGTCCAGGCCACCTGGGGGCTTTTCCTCCTGCCCTGCCTGGACCGCCGGGAGCTTGTACCCCGCCGGAGGCTGGACAGGTTTTCCGCAAGGTTCTGGCCTTCCAAGGAAGCCGGCTTCGCGGTCCTGTACCTGGACACGCCCCGGGAGGAACTGCTCCGGCGCGCGGCTTCGAGGGCCGCGAACCACCCGTTCACGAAGGCTCAGCTGGCCGGAGACAAGGCCGTCGAGTCCCTGGGGCTCCGGCTCATGGAGACGGTTCTTCGCAGGGCCTCCGACGCCGGGCTCTTGACCTCCGAGGACGCGGTCCGGGGGGTCCTTTCGTGATTTCCGATCGGGAGAACCCCGGACCGCGCAAGGCCGGGAAGCTTTGGCCCCTGGCCGCGTTTTCCGTGCTGTGCGTCCTGGCCTTTTCGATTGGGTGCGTGTCCTCCGGCCCCGCCCTTCTGTACCGGGGATTGTCCGGAAGCGTACGGCCGGGGCCGGGGGAACCCTACCGGGTGGACCGTTTCCGCATAGGCTGGTACGACGACATCAACCATCCCCAGACCCCGGCCGTCCTCAAGGCCGCGGGCTTCGATTCCGTGATGCCCTATGTAGGCGGGTCCGACCGGGAGGAGATCCGGAGGTTCCTGAAGGCCGCGGAGGAGTCCGGGATCGGCGTTCACCTGGACATACCCCGGAGGCTCCCGACGGCCCCGGACGGGGCGGAATTGGAGGAGTACGTCCGGGCGCTGCGGGACAGCCCGGCTATCCTGTCCTGGTACCTCTACGACGAACCGGAATGGAAGAAGGTGCGGACCGGCCTTCTGGAGGACGCGTACGCCCGGATCAAGAAAGCCGATCCGGGGCGACCCGTTTCCCTCGTGTTCATGTTCCCTTCCGCCTCCGGACCTTACCGGGGGGCCATGGACGGGATGTGGATAGACTGGTACCCCGTGCGGGCGGGGTACCCGGCGTATTCCGCCCTGCGGGACGGGAAGTACGCGGACCGGTTGAAGGCCTTCGGCCGCCGGGCGGATCTCTACGGCCTGCCCCTGACCATCGTGTCCCAGGGCTACGGCGAACGGAAGGACGGCAGCCCCCAGTTCGGCCGCCGTCTCCCGACTCCCGAAGAGGCCCGGTACATGTTCTACGCATCCTTTCTGGCGCGCCCCGCGGAGATCCTCTACTGGACTCTCTACCGGACCCGGGACGCGTGGCTCCGGGACGTGCTGGAGCCCATCGTGCGGGATTTCCGCGCGAGGTTCCCGGATTCCGTGGAATACGGCTCCCCGGAGGGTTTCCGGGTAAAGGGCGGGCGGGTGGATCTGGCCCGGCTGGGGAACGGCCGGGGCGGGGAGTGGCTCCTTATCCTGAACCGGGAAGGGCGCGCCCGGACTCTCCGGGTAACGGCGCCCCGGGGGTACCGGGTATCCGGGCAGCCGGACTCCGCCTCCGACGCGCTCCGGGAGATCGGGCCCCACGGGGTGCTCCTGGTGGAGCTTGTGAAGCAGGACGATGGTACGGTCTTCCATAAAAGCCAAGAAAATGGTATAAAACGTGAAATCTTTCCATTGGGCGAAGCGAAAAAAGTATCCGATATCCTTCCTGCAAGCCGGGAGGCGGGAACCGCGCCCGGCTATATACTCGTTCGGGAGGCATCCGTTTGAAACGATTACTTAACTTGGTTTTGGCAGTCGCGGCCGCGGCGTGCGTCTACGCTCAGGGAGAACCTCCGAAATACGACCTGGCCGAGGACTTCGGGTCCGGGGAGCTGGGGCTTTTCATGGGCGCTTCCGCGGGGTACGACGAGAACCTGATTCTCAACGCCGGGGGCGGCCTCCTGTATACCGGGGAAAGCCTGGCCCTCATCGCGGAAGCCTACCTGCGGAGGGACGGTATCTACGGCGGCACGACCGCCCAAACCAGCTCCGGGGGCTTCGGGGGCTTCTACTTCCGGATTGAGGCCGGCGGGGTGGCCTACCGGAAGGGAGATTTCCTCCTGCGCGCCGGGTGGCTGCCCCACTACGACGTCGTGGACTCCCCTTATTCCCTCTTCATCAACGGGGACGGCCTTACCGCCCCTATCCTGGAGCTTTCCTACGACGACGGGCGCT
>CAYTYG010000372.1:0-3240 GCA_964441515.1 uncultured Treponema sp. | reverse complement strand
ACCGCCCGTTCGCGGGTGAAGGGAATGCGCCCCAGGATCGGAAGACCGTGCTTGTCCGCGAAGGCGGCCACATCCGCGGTTCCAAAGCCGTCCTTGTTCAAGAGAATGCCCGCCGGAATCCCCTGGCTTTTCACCAATCGCGCGGCGGCGTCCAGGTCGTGGAGGGAGAAGGCCGTGGGCTCGGCCACCAGGACCGCGTAGTCCGCTCCTTCCAGGGCGTGCACCGTGGGACAGGTTACCCCGGGGGGGCAGTCCCGAATCTGGACGCCGGCCACGCTCCGGGCCGCCCGTTTCGCCGCCTCGATCACGGCGGTGGCGCGTATGTCTCCGACGGAAAGCCTCCCTTCCACGAACCCGAGGGGGCCGGCCCGGAACCGGGATACGGTTCCCACCCGGACTTCCCTCTCCGAAAGGGCTCCCTCGGGACAGACGGCGACGCAGCGCCCGCAGCCCTTGCAAAGGGCCTCTTCCAGGGTCACAACCCCGCCTATCGCGACGATCGCTCCGAACCTGCAGGACTTGGCGCAGAGACCGCAACCGATGCAGCGTCCGGGGTCCAGGACCGGGACGGCCACGGTCGCCTCCTCGGGTTTCCCGGCCTCCCGGGCTTCCGGAAAGTACCCCAGGGCGTCCGGGGCTTCCACGTCCAGGTCGATCAGGGTTGTCTCCCGGGATTTTGAAAACTCCCGGGCGAGTTGGGCGGCCACCGTGGTTTTTCCGGTGCCGCCCTTCCCGCTGGCTACGGCGATGGTGAGCGCCCGGCTCATGCCTTTTCCGAATTCCCCTCCGGGGTTCTAGAGCCGCCGGGGGCGTTCCGGATGAGATCGTCCATGCGATCAAGCTCCGCCTGAAGGAATGCTTTGCGCTCTTCCAGCGCGGCCTTGTTGAAATCCGCCCCGGCTTGGCCGTATCCCGCGGCGAACCAGCCCAGGCCGCGTCCAAACCCCATGCCCCGTCCGAAACCACGGCCCGGCCCGAAGCCTCTTCCGCCGCCGAAACCCATTCCCCATCCCGCCGGACGGGCTCCCCCGCAGAGGCCAAGGCCCCTGCCCGTCATCGGTCCGGCTCCCGCCGGTCCCGTTCCATCCCTGTAAGGCATACGCGCCTCCTACCGGTAACTGGATGTCCTTTCGCGCCGACGGCGCGGCAATTAGTGGCAAATGCTCAAAAAAATACCCAATCCCAATATAGGCAAATGCCAATAATCTGTCAAGGTTTATTCCGGAGCGTTTTCGAAAAGACAGGTCTTTCCGGGATTTACCCCAGGAGCGCTCGGTAGAAGGGAATAGCCATGTACAGGGAAAAACCCAGGATCAGGACGTAGGAGAGAAGCTCCAGGCCGTCCGAGACTGTCTGGAGGATTCCCCGGCCGGACTTGAGGCGGGCGAATAGACCTTCCCGGCCCGCGTAGGCCAGGTAGCCCGCCAGGGAGATGACGACTCCCATGCCCAGGGATAGGGCCGCGACCGCGGCGACTCCGATTGCTGCGGCGTCCGCGTATAGGGCGAAGAGGAGAAGCATCATGGCGCCGGGACAGGGAACCAGGCTCGAAAGGGCCACGATTCCGTAGAGCCCCCCCCGCCGAGGGGCCGTTTCCGGGGCCCTCCGGCGGGAAACCAGGCGGATTACCTTGCCCGCGGCCAGGGCGAGGGAGGCCAGGGCAAGGAGCCCGAAGGTCGCGCCGTCCAGAAGGGCCCCGGTGCGTTCCGTTTCCCCAAGCCCCGCCACGGCCCCCCGCAGGGCCGAGAGCGCGCCCACCAGGGCCACCCCGGCTCCCGCGTGGACGCCCGCCGCCAGGAACCCGGCCGCCGCGGGCTCCCAGAAAGAGGCCTTCCTGCCCAGGAAGAGCGAAAAGACCACGGTCTTTCGGTGTCCCGGCCCTGCGGCGTGCAGGACGCCGTAGAGGAAGGCCGAACCCAGGAGGGCCAGGAGCGGCCCGGCGCCCCGGTCTTCCCGGAAGGCCCGCAGGGCCGAGGCCGTCCGCTCCCTCAACCCGCGCTGTGCGTCGATCAGGGGTCCCCCGGAGGCCGGGGAACGCACCGTCGGCACAGCCGAGTCCTCTTTTCCGCCGGACAGGAAGGGATTCCCCCAGGCCGGCGCGAAAGATAAGAGCCAGAGAACGGTGAAAACAAACCCGGCCCTGCGGGGCCGGAAAACGTTATTGCGGGAAATAGACACGGATTTCCTCGGGGTAGGCCGTCTGGAGGCCCTTTTCCCAGGTCTGGTAGACCCGGGTATCCCCGGGGGCTCCCGTCGGGTTGTAATACACGGGGTATTTCTTGTTCCGGGACACCTCGACAAGGGGGAGTTCCCGGTCCGAAGCGTCGGATACGGCAAGGACCGCCGCGGGCGGGTCGAGGTATCGCGCGTCGCAATAGAAGGTGGTGTCGAAGACGGCTATTGCGAAGTCCTCCGCGAAGCCCAGTCCTCCAAGCCCGACATGGAAGCGGTACACGACGCGGCCGGAGCGCTGGATGGCCCGGAAGCTGTCCACCTTCTCGGGCGAGAAGCGTCGGTTTCCTTGGCGGATGAAGAGGAAATAGCCGTACCTCCTCAGGTTCGAGAAGGCGTCCTGGCGCACGTTCTCGCTCTCCGCCTCGCTGAACCGTCCGTCCCGGTTCTCGTCGAACTGTCCTATGAGATCGGCGCTGAACACCGAGTCCAGGACCCATTCCACCCAGAGACCCGTGCATTCTCGGCCGTTCATCTCTATCTCGATCCGGGCGTCGATGAAGACGTGGGGATGCGCCCCCAGGCGCGAAACCGCCCCGGCAAGGACCAGAACGGCCAGAAGCCCCCTCCGTACGATTCTCATGCGCCTCCTCCACGGCCGGCCCGCGGCGGCTGCGCGGGCTTGGTTTTTCGGCGGTAATAATGCCCCGAATGGCGGATCTTCGCAAGGCGTTCCGCCCGGCCGCGGCGGGCAAAGACACCTGCCGGAGCGCTTGACAGCCGGCCTCCGTCCGATCCTTAATGATCCAATGACAATAACGGCCCTCATGGACAACTACTGCTCCAAGCGCGGCCTGCGGGCCGAGCATGGGCTTTCCCTTCTTTTGGAAACCCCCGGCGCCGCGGTCCTCTTCGACGCGGGGCAGGGAGGCGCTTTCCTGGAAAACGCCCGATTCCTGGGGGTCGACCTTTCCGCTGTTTCCTCCGTGGTTTTAAGCCATGGGCACTACGACCACGGGTCGGGCCTCTTTCCTTTCTACGAGTCGGTCCGGGGCGTTCCGCCGCCCC
>CAYTYG010000371.1:0-3259 GCA_964441515.1 uncultured Treponema sp. | reverse complement strand
CCCCGGAAAAGGTGCCGGCCGACGTCCCGGAATTTCCGCAGGAAGGCTTCGGTGTATGTATTCTCGATGGGTACGGCGTTGATGAAGGGCCGGATCAGGTCCTTGCCGTCCACGTAGAAGAAATAGAGGGAAAAGGTGAGGAAAGCCAGGGACACCAGGAAGCCGGCGGTGTCCCGGAGAAGGCTTGCGGACAGGGTGAGGAACCTTTCCGCGCCGGAATTGATCGCGGCCGCCAGCTGGGAAACGATGTCGATCTTGGAAAGGTCTATGAGCCCCCCCGACATATCCAGCAGGCGCTCGGCCAGCATAGCGTCGTCCAGGTTCTGGAAGAAATCGGGATTGCGGGCAAGGAAATCCGATACCTCGTGCAGGAGTTCCCGGGCCTGCCCGATAAGGGTGGATCCCAGGAAGACCAGGGGCACGACCACCGCCAGCACCGAGGCGACGGACAGGACGCCGGCCGCCAGTTTGCCCAGGAAGCGCCCGGCGGGCGTGTCCTTGAGCCCCCGGGTGGCGCGGGCGTAGAGCGGGAAGGTGATGACGTACAGGAGGCCGGCCCACAGGAGGATGCTGAAGAAGGGGGAGAAGAGCCTGGCCACGAAGACAAAGAGGAAAAGGAATACGGCCAGAAACAGGACTCGCTGTACTTGTTTTCCCTGCATATCCACCGCCCCTTTTTTCGGGATCCCGGATCGGTCAAGCGTTCCGGCAGCCGCTGCACCCCAGGACGTGAACGTGCCGGCGCCCCGGGGCTTCGAAGAGGCGGGCTATGACGTATCCCTCCCGGGGAACTTCCTTCCCGCAGACCGGGCAGATGCGCTTGCACTCTACGTTGGGCGGGAAGCAGTGGGGGCACCCGAAGATCTGCATAAGCCGGTTTCCCCGGCCGGGATTCACCCGGGACTTCACCCTCTCTTCTCCGGAGAGGACCTCTCCGCAGAGGGGGCAGGTCCTGGGGGCTTTTTTGGGGTTCCCTTCGCGCCGGTTGCGTCCGCCCCGGCGCTTTCGGTAAGGGCCGATGACGCCGAGAAAGATCCGGAGAAGGATAACGGCTATGGAGATGTAGATGACCGCCCGGATGAGGATATCCATTTTTCCCAGTATACATCGCTTGCCTACCCCTGCGTAAGGTAGCTCCCTTCCTTTGCCCCGGGGTCGGGAACCTGCGGACATCCGATGGCCGGCCGGCTTCCGTAACGCCCCTTCGGCGGCTATACTTGCCGCATGTCGACGCTCTACATGGTGGCAACCCCCATCGGGAACCTCAAGGACATCACCGCCCGGGCCCTGGAGGTCCTCCAGTCCGTGGATTCGATCGCCTGCGAGGACACGCGCCACACCCTGAAGCTCCTGACCCACTTCGGGATCCGCAAGCCCCTCGTGGCGTGCTACGCCTACGAGGAGGAGAAGGGGGCCGGGCGCGTCCTGGGCCTCCTGGACGCGGGCAAGGACGTCGCGTACTGTTCGGACGCCGGAACCCCCTGCCTGAGCGATCCCGGCGCCCTGGCCGCATCGCGCGCCCGGGAGGCGGGGCACGCGGTGATACCCGTGCCGGGACCCAGCGCCTTCGCGTCCCTCGTGTCGGCCTCGGGATTCCCCCTCAAGTCCGTGCTCTTCGAGGGCTTCCTCTCCCCCAAGCCCGGCCGACGCAGGTCCCGCCTTACGGAGCTCCTGGAGCGGGGGGAGGGCTTCGTGCTCTACGAGTCGCCCCACCGGATACTGAAGCTCCTTTACGACCTCGCGGAGCTGGACGGGGAATGCCGGGTGTTCCTGGGCCGGGAGATGACGAAGGCCTTCGAGGAGTACCTTTCCGGCACGGCCGCGGGGATTCTCGGGGAGCTCTCGGCGCGTCCGAAGATCCAGGGGGAGTTTTCGGTACTTGTCTACCCGGGGAAAAAGGCGTAAACTAATTCGAGGTTGATGCCGATACTCTTGGATGAGAAAGGCAGGGGTTTCCGATGATGATCGACAGACTTAATCCGATTGATCCGATCCAGAACCCCAAGAAGCCCGAAGGCTCCCACAGGGTCGAAAAGGGCTCTCGGGGCGATTCCATCGCCGTATCCTCGGAGGCGATGGAAAAGGCGGAACTCTTCCGCGTCATCGAGATGGTCAAAGCATCCCCGGACCTTCGGGCGGACAGGATCGCCGAGCTCAAGGCTCGTATCGACGACCCCGCCTATTTGGACGAGAAGGTGTTGAACGCCACCGCGGACCGCATCCTCGACCAATTGCTCTAAATGCCCAGATTCACCAGGATTATGAAGGCGGAAGCGTGACTTCCGCCTTTTTTGCATAGGACGCCCCCGGAGGCGACGGCGATGGCAGATTTCCGTTTTCGTGTTCCCGCAGAAACCTATCTGGGTTCGGATTCCCTGCTCAAGCTGCCCGGCCTGCTGGCCTCCTACGGCTCGGACCAGGTCCTGGTCGTCGCCGACCCCATGCTCCACGAGTCCCGCGCCGTGGACCGGGTTCTGGCCCTCCTGGAGGACCGGGGCGTAAAAGCCATCCTGTTCGACGAGGTGCCGAGCGGCTCCACGACCTCCACCGCCGAGGACATCCTGAAGTTGGCCCGGGGGTCCCGGGCCAACGGGGTGGTGGGCCTGGGAGGGGTACGGGTCCTCTCCATGGCCCGGGCCGTGGCGGGCGCCGCGGCCGGTCCGGGGTCCCTGGACGAGTGGATCGACGGAAATTCGCCCTCCGGGAAGCCCCTGCCGTATGTCTCCCTGCCGACCACCTATCGGGATCCTTTCCTGTTGACGGACGAATGCGTCCTGACGGACGCCCGCGGCCGCAGGGTCCGGGTGATCTCGTGCCCTTCCGGCACGACCCGGGCCGTGATCCTGGATCCCTCCCTGTCCACGGGCCTTTTCCCCAAGGCGGCCGCGGCCTGCATGCTGGACATCCTGCTTCAGGCGATCGAGGGCTTCGTCTCCGGGAAGTCCAATTTCTACTCCGACGTGCTCCTGGAGCGGGCCGTCGGGATCGCCGTGCGATGCGTGGACGAGTTCCAGTCCCGTCCCGACGACCCGTCCGTGCGCGCGGAGGCCCTTCGGGCGGCCTTTCTCACGGGGGCCGGCCTGACCTCCAGCTCCCTGGGGCTGGGCACCGCGGTAGTCCTCGCGCTGAACTCCCGGTTCCAGGTTCCCAAGGCAAGCCTCTCCGCGGTGATGCTTCCCTACATCCTGGAGTGGACCTCCAAGAGCAGGCTCGAGAAGGTGGCGGCCCTGGCGCCCCTCCTGGGCCAGGACGTCGCCGA
>CAYTYG010000370.1:0-3273 GCA_964441515.1 uncultured Treponema sp. | reverse complement strand
GCCCTTCGCGTCAGCGCCTCCTGGAGTATGGCCTCCTTCTCGTCCGGAAGGACCTTCCGTTGCTTCTTCATGATCTGCAGGGTGGAGATGTTCTTGTCGATCTCCTCCATCTGGCGCTTGATCTGGGAGACCTGCATGTTGAGATGGTCCATCCGCTCCTTGCTCTTGGGATCGTACCCGACCTCGCAGACGGTCTCCGTCCCGCCCACCGGGGAACCGAGAGTCTTCGCGTTGATCTCCTCGCAGGCCCGGAAATGGCCTCCCACCAGGGCGGCTCGCTTTCCCTGGCATATGATGCGCCGGTTCGCCGTGACGTCGGAGTTGACGATGCCGTCGGAGACGATCACGGAATCCCCCGCCTCCACCTTGGCGTTCTCTATGAACTTGGCCCAGATGTTCTTCCCGGCCTGGATCAAGCCACCGGATTTCCCCGTGATGCCCTGATGGGCTATGACGTCCCCCTCGGCTATGAGTTCGCACTTCCCCACGTTGCCGTGGATCTCCACGTTCCCGGAGGCCTTCACGGTGAATCCGTCCTCCACGTTTCCCAGTACCAGCACGGTTCCCAGGAACATGACGTTTCCCGTCTTGAGGTTGACGTCCCCCTGGACCGTGAAGATTTCCTCCACGTTGATCTTGCCGCCCAGGTACGTCACCTGCCCGTTGATCTCCGCCAGGACCGTAACCCCGTCGTCCGCGACGCGCACGTTCTTGCCCAACGGCATGGGTATGTCCTTGCCGTTCCGCGCGGGCAGCACCTTGCCGGTGACCGTCCTTCCGGGAACGGCGTTTTCCGGGGGCACCTTTCTGGCAAGGGGCTGGCCCGCCACCACGTTCTGGATGAGTCCGAGCTCCTTGAAGTTCACGCGCCCGTCGGAGCTCTCCTTGAGGTGAATCTGGGTTTTGTCCGTCTGGAAATTGAACTGAATATAGGCGTCCCGGCCGTTCTGGGGACGGGCTCCTTCGGCCACGAGCAGGGGCTCCCGGTAGCGCGGGCTGTCTTCCAACTCCTGGAGGACATCCTCCTTGATCCCGTAGGTAACCTTGTTGTTCCTCAGGAAGGACAGGACGGCCTCCATGGAAAGATCGCAGCCGCCGGGGCCGGGGGCGGAGAGCATGACGTAGGCCTTCATGTCCTGGTCGCTGACGTCCACCGTCAGCAGCGCGTCGTTGGCGGGATTCTGTATGAAATCCCCCACCCGTACGTATTCCGAGGAGGAAAGAAGGACTACCTCCCTCACCATGGCCTCGTCGAAATTGTGCACCCCCCGCTCGTGGAGTTTTTCGACGGCGGCCTTCTCGGTGGCCTTTCGGCCCCGGCCTATCGGAGGCACGGCCTTCAGAAGGACCCCCTCGCCGGAAAGGCGCACATAGACCGCGCCGTCCCGGTCCCGGGGCTCCTGGGAAGCCCCGAAATCCTCCGCCAGGATCCCCTCCGCGAAGACCTCCTCTTCGGGCTTGGCCACCTCTTTCTTCTGGGAGACCTTGTATGCCCGGATTCTCCAGGGCTTCTTCCCCAAGCCCAGGGTTCCGCGGACTCCCTTTTCCACAACCTCGTATTCCAGGGAGGCGACGGGGCACTCGAGCTGGACCCCCGCGCTCTTCAGTGCCTCTTCCAGGGTATCGCCTTCCGCGGCCACGGAGGTCTTCCCGCGGTCCTCTTCCAGGTATCGGCGCATGAGTTCCTGTACCTGCGGAAGCCCGATGACGCCCGGCATCCCTATACGATTCCTTTCCGGATATTCGTCAGCTTTGCCCGGAGGCGAAGGATCGCCTTGGTGTGCAGCTGGCTTACCCGGGATTCCGTGACCTCCAGCACCTGCCCGATCTCTTTCAGCGTCAGCTCCTCGTAATAATAGAGGACAAGCACCTTCTTTTCTTTATCGGGAAGATCCTGTATGGCCTGGATGATTACCCGACGTATCTCTTCCCGTTCGATGATGGAATCCGGGTTGAGGCTTCCCGGACTCTCTATGCTGTCGCCTATGGAAATCTTGTCCGCGTCGTCCCCGGAATACCAGACGTCGTTAAGGGAGAGCACGGCCGTCCCGGAAATCTTGAGCATGGTCTTGGCAAGCTCTTCCTCGGAGACACCCATGGCCTGGGCGATCTCCACGTCCGCCGCGGGACGGCCGAGCTTGGACTCCAGCTGCTGTATGGCTTCCTCCAGCTCCTTCGTCTTCTGGCGGACGGACCTCGGCACCCAGTCGATGGAGCGGAGTTCGTCGAAGATGGCCCCTCGTATGCGGGTCACCGCGTAGGTCTTGAATTTGACGTTCTTATCCGGATCGTATTTGTCGATCGCGTCGATCAGGCCGAACACGCCGAATCCGACAAGATCCTCGAATTCCACGGAGTGGGGCATGGAGGATGCGACTTTTCCGGCAACGTACTTGACGAGCGGAGCGTATTGCTTGATGAAAGCCTCGCGGATCGCCGGATCGCGGCCCCGCTTGTACTCCACCCAGAGCTCCTCCTCCGTATTATGTTCCAAAAGGGGGTTGTTCATCTCGGCTTACCCTTTCTGATCCCGCTTCAGAAGCGTTCGGATTGCCTGGGCCATGGTGACGGCGTCCACCCCGTCCCGGGAAGCTCCTGTGGTGGAGATGGGATCGCCCGCGGGGGCTTCTCCCGCGCCGATCTCCTCGTTCGCGGCCGTGGAAAACACGTCGGAAAGCCCGTCCAGGTCCGGCAGCACGTCCAGATCCTCGAAGGACGCGGGAGGCCGCGCCGCCGTCTCTTCCGTCGCTTCGTTTTCCGCCGGCTCACGGGGGACCAGGGAGTCCGTGCCGATCTCCTCCGCCTCCCGCTCGAACTCCTGCAGGTCCACGTCTCCCACCTTGGCCGGATTCAGGGTCTCCGGGACGGCCGGAAGCTCCTCCGGAACCTCCTCGCCCTCCCCGGGAAGCACGATGTTCAGCTGGTGCTCCGGTTCGGAGGACGGGGCGGCCGCCCGGACGGAAGGCTCCGGGAGGGAAGCCTCGCCGAGGAGCTCCGGCAGAAACTTCCGGGCCAGGAAGGCGGCTCCCGCCGCAAGGGCGGCAAAGCCGGCTCCGGAGAGAAATGCCCGCAAAAGAAGGGGCAGGAAGGCCACTTGGCTGAACAGACCGGTCAATACGGACAGAATAAAAGCGCCCGAGGCGGCGATAACAACAAACCGGATTTCGGCGCTCACCCCTGCGGCCCCTCCCAACGATCGAATCTAGCGCACGGACTCGGATAAAACCCTGTCTCCCAATATCTTATGGCAATGCCGAATACCGAGTCAAGCCA
>CAYTYG010000369.1:0-3273 GCA_964441515.1 uncultured Treponema sp. | reverse complement strand
CCCGCGTAGTCCAGGCGTATAAGGAACCGGTTCTTCCAGGGAATTTCCAGCACCTTGCAGATATAAGCGCGGATGACTCCCGAATGGGTGACCACGAGAGCGTTCTTCCCGGGATCCTCGGCGGCCATCGAGTCGATCGCCGGAACGGACCGCCTTTCCAGGTCGGTCCAGCTCTCGCCGCCCTCCAGCCTAAGGCTTGGATCCTTCCCCCGTCTTTCCCACAGCCCCGGATGTTCCCTCCTCATCTCATCCCGAGGCCGACCCTCCCATTCCCCCAGGTTCATCTCCCGGAGTTCCCGGGAATAAAGGACGTCCCTCCCGGGCGCGACGATGCGAGCGGTTTCGCGGCATCTTTCCAGGTCGGAGGACCATACATGGGCGAACTCGATTCCCGAGGCGAGGAAACGCTCGCGCCATGCCGCGGCCTGTTCCCTCCCTCTTGGACTAAGGGGGAGGTCCAGCTGCCCGACGAAACGGCGGTCCGCGCCATCCTCAAGCATACCGTGCCGCAGCAGATAGAGCATCGGTTCGACCCTTTCCTTGTCAATTTATCGGGAGGATCGCGTGGACCTCCGTTCCCTCTCCCGGGGCGGTCTCCATGTCCAGCACCCCGCCGAGCTTGAACGCGCGCTCCGCCATGGATACCAGGCCCATCCGGCCGGGGGGTATCTCCGAGGGCGAGAATCCCCTTCCGTCGTCCAGGATTTCAAGGGAGATGGAGGCCTCGGCCACGTCGAGCCGCAGGCAGACGTTGGCCGCGTGCGCGTGCTTCACGACATTGTGAAGGGCTTCCTGCGCGATCCGGTATAATGCCTCCTTGCAATCGAGGCGGACCTCGGGCTCGGCGCAGAGCTCCTGCCGGACCGATATTCCGTACCGAGCCTTGATCGAGGAGGTGAGCTTGTTCAATCCCGAGATGAGTCCCTCCGTCGCGATCGCCTCCGGCCGCAGCTCGAACAGAAGGGCCCGCATCTCCTTCAACCCCGCGTCTGCGAGATCCCGGACGTACTTCAGGGAATCGGCGGTCTTCGCGGGGTCCTTCCTCTGGAGCTCCAGGGCCGTCTGGGCCCCCAGCTTGATGCCGTACAGGGATTGCGAGACGGAGTCGTGCAGATCCCGGGCGATCCGCTGCCGCTCCTCCAGTTTCGCGAGCCGCAGGGTCCGCTCGTACAGCTGCGCGGTCTCCATGGCCACCGCCGCCTGGTTCGCGATGGCCAAGGAAAGGGTGGCATGGCGCTCGGTGAAGTGTCCGCGCTCCCTGTGGTCGAGCCGCAGGACGCCGATCAGCTTGTCCTTCACGATCAAGGGCGTCAGCAGCACGGAATAGGCGTATCCGAAAAAGGGCCGGAATTGCTGGACGGAGCGTTGAAACGTCGTCGTTCCCGCGGTCTCCTCGAGCACGTCCGAGGTGATGACGGGAACGCGATCCGTCAGCAGTTTTTGATATCCCCTGGAGCGGGGAGCGGGGATACGGAGCCCCATGACCTGGTCGCGGGGCATCGGTCCCCGGTAGTCGAGCATGATGAGGTCTTCCCCGTCCGGCTTCAGGATAGACGCCCCCGTATAGTCGACAAGCGTTTTCAGCTCGGTGAGAATGATGCCGAGCAGGGGCTCCAGCTCCAGGGTCGAGGCCAGGTTGTAGGAGATTTCCAGGAGCGAGGAGAGCTCCCGTTCCCGCTCCGATGCGCTATTCTCCAACGTAAGCCGGGCGTTCGTCCGGTCGGTTTCGTCCTCCGCGATCCCGAACACCAGCGCCGAGCCGTCTTCTCCCGGCTCCGTGTAGGGTCGAGCCCGTATCCGGAGCCATACATAGGAAGAATCTCCCGCACGGAATCGCAGGTCCCGGTCGTCGTTCTCCCCGGAGGCCAATTTTCGAAGGTGCTCCTCCAACGAGGACGCGTCGTCCGGGTGCGCGCGGCCGAGAAACCCGGGCAGGCCGGGATGGCCGGGTTCGGCCGCTTCCGCCAGGGCGGGGAAATCCGTGCTCCATTCGAAGTCTACGGCCCCGTCGCCGCGTATCCGGAAGGAGTACGCGAAACCGCCGATGACCTCTACGGCCGACCGGTACCGCGCCTCCAGTTCGGCCTTGGCGCCGGCGGTCAGGGGGCCGCTCATGTCCGTCATTCCCTCGATACGAGGCCGAGCTTGATGGCGTGCAAGGCCGCCTGGGTTCGGCTCGTAAGGCCGAGCTTGCCTAGGATATTGCTCACGTGGCTTTTCACGGTTTCCTCGCTGAGGAAAAGGCGGGCGGCTATCTCCTTGTTCGATTCCCCGTTGGCGAGAAAGCCGAGCACTTCGATCTCCCGCTTGGTGAGGTCCCCGGGGGCCGCCGGCTCCCGGTAGCTTCCGATCAGGTGCGCGGCGACCTGGGGCGAAAGGAGCACCTGCCCCGCAGCGGCCGCCTTTATCGCCTGGCGCAGTTCGTCTCCCCCGGTTTCCTTGAGGATATACCCGATGGCCCCGGCCCGCATCACGGCGATGATCATCTGGTCGGTCGCGACGCTCGTAAGGGCTAGAACCTCGGTTTCCGGCGACTCGGCGCGGATTATTGAAGTCGCCTCGATGCCGTCCATGCCGGGCATAAGCAGGTCCATGAGCACGATATCCGGCTTGAGTTCCCGGGTGAGCCGGACCGCGTCCTCGCCGTTCTCGGCCTCCCCCACGATCGACAATCCTTCATCGATCTGCAGGAACATGCGAAGTCCCTGCCGGACAACGGAGTGATCATCGACTATGAGAATGCGGATCGGCATGTCGCGCTCCCTGGTTTACGGCCCCGCGTTCAATCGGGCTGTTTTAAGGAAACAATTATACTATACACCCGCTTATCCGCGTATGGTAAATGAGCAAAAACATCCCCCGTTCGGGGGATGCCCTATATCCCCCATACGGGCCGTCCGAATCATCGGTGTGCTGGATAGACGACCTGCGAAAAGAGGCTAGTATGGGGTACAGGGTGGAAAACCAGGGATAAGCCATGCGTAGAGTCATGTATACGGTAGAGGAAGTCGCCGGTCGGATACGGCGCGGGGAACGGCTGATCCTCGCCGGGGATGCCGGAGTCCTCGACAAGCTTCCGGCCGGCGAATGGATCGCAGGCACGATCCCGTACTTCATGTCGGAGCGGGGCGGGCTCTATTCGAGACAGATGATCCTGGTGACGGAGCTGCCGAAGGAAGCCGTTTCCTCCGAGATCAAGGTATACGGTGCCTCCGACGTGGACAGAGTATACCTGGACGCCCCCCCCAACGGCATTTCCGTCATTATCCTCCC
>CAYTYG010000368.1:0-3279 GCA_964441515.1 uncultured Treponema sp. | reverse complement strand
CGGACGCATTTCGCCTTCGCCCTGGGAGTGACGACGTACGAGGGTTTCGCCTCCAAGCCGTTGATAGGCTGGGTTTCCGGCACGGAGATAGGGGGCAGGGACAAGGCGCGGGCGATGGTGTATTGCGGCTCCGGGCCGCGGGCTATAGTCGACGGCGCCGTCGTCCTGCATATCGGCCTAGCCCCCGGAAAGCGCGCGGAAATCAATATCGTCAACATTTTCCGCCAGGATTCGGGCGATTCCCTCATGTTCCTTGAGGACGGCTGCCATGCGACGGAGGTCCTGGTAAACGGGAAAGCCGCCAATTTCGCGGAATATATACATCGCAACCGGATCGACATCCGCTTTCCCCTGGTGGCGGACTACTTCGGCTCGATGATCAACATCAGCTTCAAGTGGGTGGACTTCGAGAAGGGCAAGGTGGCCTTCTACGCCCCCGTGTTCCGGGGCGTAGAGTACAAGCTCGCGGCTCCGATAGACGACTACGTCGCCTTGTTCGAGCGAAACATGCCGGCGGAGCCCGTCGAAAGGATCTTCTTCTCCTGCAACTGCATCCTTAATTACACGAACTCGATGCTCGAGGGGAAGAGAACCGGGGATATCACCGGCCCGATAACCTTCGGGGAGATCGCCTACCAGCTGCTAAACCAAACCCTCGTGTACGCCGTCATCCGCGAGGCGATATGACAAGATCGACGCTCGCCGCGAAGGTCTGAGGGAAGGGCTATGGATCAAGCGGAATTGCGCGAAGCGGAAGCGCGCTGCATCCAAGACGAGGCGCCGTTCTGCACGGCCTCCTGCCCGGTCCATGTCGACGTCAGGGGGATGCTCGCCGCCGCGGCCTCGGGGGACTTTCCAGCCGCCGCCGCGATCCTTCGGAAGCGGATTCCTTTCCCCCGGATCATCTCTCGGGTCTGCGACCAGCCCTGCCGCGCGGACTGCAAGCGCGCCCAGGCGGGCGGGGCGATCCGCATCCGGGACATAGAACGATTCTGCACCGAACGCCCGGGGGCGGAGCCACCTGCGCTCCCGGCCCTTCTTCCCGCCACGGGAAAGAGGGTCGCGGTTCTGGGCGGGGGCTTGAGCGGCCTGACCGCCGCCTACGAATTGGTCCGGAAAGGGCACGCCGTCGTCGTATTCGAGGCGGCCTCGGAAATCGGCGGCTGGCTGCGGACTCTCGGAGAATCCGTACTTCCGCGCCGCACGGTGCTGGAGGAACTTTCAATCCCGGAGCGCCTGGGCGCGGAGATCCGCCTCGGCGCGCGGCCGGACGCCGGGATGGTTTCCGGCTTCGACGCGGTCTACCTGGCAACCGGCGCCGCCTCCCGGCCCCCGGACATCTCCGGCTTGTCCGTCGACAAAGGGGGCGCGGTCATCGTCGATCCGAAAACCTTCTTCACGGGGGCGGAAAGGACGTTCGCGGGCGGCGGCCTTGTCCGAGGGGCTGCGCGTTCCCCGGTCCTGTCGATATCGGACGGACGCCGCGCCGCTGTCTCCATCGACCGGTTGCTCCAAGCCGTGTCCCTCGACGCGGGCCGCGAGAAGGAGGGCGCCTATCCCTCCAGGCTGTACACGAGCCTCAAGGACGTCGCGCCCGCCCCGCCGGTCATGCCGGCGGACGGGGAGGCGGGCTACGATGCTGCGGAAGCGGCGGCGGAAGCCGCCCGCTGCATCCGCTGCGAGTGCATGGAATGCGTCAAGGTGTGCGAATACCTGCGGCACTACGGCTCCTATCCTAGGCGCTACATTCGGGAAGTCTACAACAACCTATCCATCGTCCTAGGCATGCGCAAGGCGAACGAGTTCATCGATTCCTGCAGCCTCTGCGGGCTGTGCGCGGTCGTTTGTCCGAGCGGACTTTCCATGGCGGAGGTGAACCTCCAGGCGCGCCGCATCATGGCGGAGAAGGGCAAGATGCCGCCCTCGGCCTTCGCCTTCGCCCTGCGCGACCTGGCCTTCAGCACCGGACCCGATTTCTTTCTGGCCCGGGGGGAGCCCGGCCGCGGGAGCAGCGCCTTCCTGTTCTTCCCCGGCTGCCAGCTCTGCGCATCCCTTCCCCGGCACGTGGAAAAAGCCTACGCGGATCTCCGGTCCGGCCTGGCCGGGGGCGTAGCCCTGGTGCTCGGCTGCTGCGGGGTCCCGGCCGAATGGGCGGGGCAGACCGCCCTGGCCGCCTCGGTCGCCGACGGGATCGCGGCGGAATGGAGGCGCCTGGGCGAACCGACGATCGTCGCCGGATGCCCCACCTGCCGGAGGACCCTCGCCGAAAAGATACCCGGAGCCAAGGTGGAGCATCTCCTGGAGGTCCTCGAGCGCGTCGGGGCGGCGAAGGGCGCGGCGGCCGGGCCGGAAGGGCGGCCCCCCGTGGCGGTCCACGACGCCTGCACGGCCCGGGGAGAGGCATCCCTCCACGAATCGGTACGCAGGATCCTCGGAACGCTCGGATACCCGGTCGAGGAACTGGATACGAGCAGGGAAAAGGCCGAGTGCTGCGGCTACGGCGGCCTCATGTACAACTCCAACCGGGTGCTCTCGAACGCCGTCGCCAAGAGGCGCGCCGGCCAGAGCGAACGCGACTATGTCGCCTACTGCGCCATGTGCCGGGATCGCCTGGCCTCCCAGGACAAGCGGGTCTTCCACGCGCTCGAGCTTATCTACGGCCGGCTGGAGGAGGAAGGCACCGGACCGGCCTGGATCGGTTTCTCGGAGCGCCTGGAGAACCGGAGGCGCTTGAGGGAGCGGCTCCTCCGGGAAATCTGGGGGGAGCAGACGGCCGGGAAGGAAGAGGGAATGAAGATCCGATTGGACGACGGGGTGCGGAAGACCATGGAGGAGCGTTTCATCCTACGGGAGGATATCGAGGCGGTCGTCCTACACGCGGAAGGAACCGGAGAAAAAATGCGGGACAAGGACAGCGGGCGCTTCGTCGCCAGCCATCGCCCCGGGAACGTCACCTACTGGGTGTCCTACGAGGCGGCCGGCGACGAATACGTCGTCCGCAACGTCTACAGCCACCGCATGCAGATCGTGGGGGCAAAGCCGTGAGCGAGATACGCTGCCTGAAATGCGACGCCGTCCTGCGTCCGGGAACCGTCACCTTCGAGTATATGGACAGCCGCTTCCCCGTGGAGCTGCCCGTCTGCCCGGTCTGCGGGGCGGTTTTCGTTCCCGAGGACCTGGCTATCGGAAAGATGCAGCAGGTTGAGCGGATGCTGGAGGACAAATGACAACGACCGAGGGGAAGGCCGGCATGAGGCTGGTTCCGGTGGAGGAAGCGGT
>CAYTYG010000367.1:0-3281 GCA_964441515.1 uncultured Treponema sp. | reverse complement strand
GAGCCTGACCGCCATCGCCCTCCTGTTCGCGACGTACATGGTGCGCCCCAGCCCCTTCTGCTTCCTGGACGAGATCGACGCCGCCCTGGACGAGCAGAACGTCGTCCGGTTCGTGAACCTTCTGCGGGAATTCGGACGGATCAGCCAATTCATCGTCATCACCCACAACAAGAAGACCGTGATCGGGGCGGACGCCCTGCTGGGCGTTACCATGGAGGAGTCCGGGGTCACCAAGGTCATAGCCGTACGCCTGGAGCGCGCGGAAACGGTGAAGCGGGACGAGCCGGGGATACTGTCCGACCTGGAGGACGAGGAAGTGGAGTACGAGACCGGCCGGGAGCTGGCCCCGGACGGAAGCGCCGGAGGGAAGGCGGTGTAGGGCATGGGATTCCGGGAGTTGCTGGGCCGCGCTCGGGAACGGCTGGCGCCTCTGATTTCCCGACTTCCCGGCCGTAGGAGGCGTTCCGGCCCGGAGCAGGCCGGGGAAGGAACCCGGGCCGAACCGGGGGCTCCCGCCGGGGAAATCCCCGGAGACGGCTCGTTCCCGGGCTTCGCTCCTCCGCCGACCCTGCAGGAACGGGTGCGGGGCGCCCTGGCCTCCCTGGCCGACGGGGCGCGGCGGAATCCGCGCGTACTCGCGGTATCCGCGGGCGCGCTTCTGGCCGCCGCCCTTTCGGTCGCGGCGGTCGCGGCGGCTTTCCGGCCGCCCAAGCCGGTGGCCCCCCCCCGTATCTCCGGCGCCGCCGCCCTCGAAATTCTTCGTTCCCTGCCGGTTCCCCGGATAGATCCCCTGGCGGAAGAAACTCCGCTGGATCGCCCGAGAAAAGACCGGTATACTGAGGTCGACGTGGCCCGGCTGTGGATCGACCTGGGGACCCTGCCCACGGAGGAACTCCGGGAGCGGAACCGCGGGGAGCTGCGGAACATTCTCTCGGCCATGGAGAAACCATGAAAGAAAAGCGGGTTTCCCGCGTTTTCGGAGGCATCCTCCTGCTTCTCCCGTGCGCCGCGGCCTTCGCGTTCCTGGCCGGGTGCGCCGGGACCCCGGCTCCGGCGGAAGAGGAACCGGAACCCGGGAGCGGGCGGCCCGCCGCCTCCGATTCTTCCGGACCGTCCGCCGTCCGGCCCGAGGTGCTGGAGATACTCAAGCCCGTCCGGGTTCCGCCCCGAATAGCCCTGCCCCTCCCGGACCCCGTCCCCGCGAAGCGGACGGCTGTCTCGCCGGATTCCGGCGGAAGGACGGTCCTTTCCCTTCCCGCGAAGCCGTCCGCGCCGAAGGCGATGCCAGCAACCCCCCGGCCGGAGGCGGCCGGGACGCCCAAGCCGGAGGCTCCGAAGGCGATGCCCCCAATCCCCCGGGCGGCCGCGCCGAAGCCCGCTTCCGCGCCCCCCAAGCCGGAGGCTCCGAAACCATCGCCCGCGCCCCCAAGTCCGGCGTTCCCCCCCGCGCCCGGGTCCAAGCCCGCCGCCGCATCCGTGAAACCGGAGGAGGCACCGCCCGCCAAGCCGGAGGAGGCGCCTGCCGAGGCCCCGGCCGGCGAGGCCCCCCCCCCGGAAGCCCCTCCGCCCTCCCGCGTCGCCGAGGCCTACGAAGGCTCTCCGCTGGAGCTTCCGTTCCGGGGGAGCGGCTGGGTGTACCTGGGGGAGACCGGGGGCCGCGAGGGCATCCAGTACGAGTCCCGGAAGTTCGACGGTTTTTCCGCGGTCTTCCGTTTCGCCGCCGAGAAGGCGGGGGAGTACACCCTCCGGTTCCAGCGGCAGGATCCCGTTTCGGGGGAACCCGAATCCCTCCTGGTCAAGGTGACCGTGCGGGAGCCCGAGCTCGCCCCGTCGGCCGGGACGACGGCCGAAACTGCGGCCGTTACGCCCGGCGCCTCCACCCCCGAGTCTCCTGCGGACGCGGCCGCCGTCCCGCCGGAGGACCCGGCCCCCGTCCCCGCCCCTCCCAGGGCGCTTCCCTCCTCCCCCGAGGAGCTCCTGCGGTTGGCGCGGTCGGAGCTGGCGGCCGCGAAGATCGCCTCGGTCCTGGAGGTGCTGGACAGGTACATGAGCCTCTTTCCCTTCGGGTCCGACGAGGCCTTCTATCTCTACGGTAAGGCGTACGAGCACAACACGCCCTACCGGGACATCAAGAAGGCCTACGGGTATTACAAGCGGCTCCGGGAGGAATGGCCCCGCTCCCCCTTCTGGAGGGACGCCTCGGAGCGCGTCCTCTATATCGAGCGCCACTACTTCGACATCCGATAAAAAAAAGGCGGGGCCCGCGGCCCCGCCTTCGCGTTCACTATTAAGAATCCCTACTTTTTTCTGTTGTAGTACTTGTCCGCGTGGTAGCGGAAGAGGGCGTGCAGGATCGCGAGGGAATTGTCTATGGAGACCGAGGCGCCCGTGTAGGCATCCACGAAATCGTAGGTTCCCCCGGCGTCCTTTGCGGGTTCGGCGGCGGCTTCCGCGGGTTCGGCGGAGGCCGAGGCGCCCGAAGTGGCGTCCGCGGTGCGGACGACCTTCCCGACGCCGGTCAGGTCCTTCAGGGACCTGAGCTTGTCGATCTGGGCCTTGCTCTTGTACTGCAGGTAGGGCAGGTATTCCCGCTCGATATCCTGGTAGGTGACCCCGTTCTCGGGATTCACCGGGCTGTCTCCCCAGAACTGGTACTTGATGTTCCGGATCGTCGCCTCTTCCGGGCCGTCGTTGTTGTTGTTGATCTCGATGTACATCAACTGCTGGTAGTTTTCCGAGGCGGACCTGCAGGTGCAGGAGAGATAGCTCACCTGGTACTTGGTGTAGTTGTCCATCTCGTACTCGAAGAGGATCACGGCGGCCATCGGGGTCGTCACGCCGTGCTTGACCTGCGTGTATTCTATGACCTTGTCCGGGCCGAAGTTGGGATACTCCTTGGCGGGCTTCCCGCATCCGGCCAGGATCAGGATCGCGGACGCGGCCAAAGCCGCGCACGGGAGGATACGATGCTTCTTCAAACCGGCGCCCCTATTCGGAAACCCTGTGGAGCTGGTCGAACTCGATCAGGTGGTAGTCCAGCCGGTGCAGGGCGTTGTAATCGTACTTGTTGTTCTCGCCGTAGGAGACCTTGACGTGGAGCCTGCGGCCGCCCTTATACGCCCAGAACCCGCCGATGTTGTAGAGCTTCTCGGCGCTGTAGCCGAGCTTGATAATAAGCACTGATGGTTTGTTTTTCATGACGGGATTTCCCTTCAGGCCATCATTAATTTACCGGAAGCCATCTGCTCCGGCAGTTGATTGTCGGCTTCAATTATGTCTTG
>CAYTYG010000366.1:0-3289 GCA_964441515.1 uncultured Treponema sp. | reverse complement strand
CGGAGCGGTCGAATTCCTTGCCGGCCTCCTCGTAGTTGCCGCCGGCCATGAGGGCGGAGGCGTTGTCGTACGCGGCCTTGGCCTCGGCGTAGCTCTCCTTCACGGCCACCTGGGCCTTGATCTCCTCGGACCTCAGCTTGGCCTCGTCCGCGGGGGCTTTCCGGCCCAGGGCGTAGACCTGCCAGCCCTTCTGTATCACCAGGTTGTACCGGAGCGTGGCTTCGTCCAGGGCGTCCAGGGCCCCGTCGGGATTGGAGGCGAAGAGGGTCTCGGATTCCGCCATCTTCTGCTCGGCCAGCTGGAAGTTGTCCGCGTCGTGCCGGGCGAAATCCCGTTCCTCTATGACGCCCCGGAGCTTCGCGGCGTTGGCCTTCTTGTAGGCCGCCTCGTAGGTCTTCCGGGCCGCCTCGTAGGCCGCCAGGGCTTCCTCGTCCTTGCCCGCGTCGGAGAGCTCCTTGGCGGCGGCGTACTTCGCGTCGCCCTCCGCCAGGCGTTCGACGGCGGTTTCCTCCGCCCCCGTCTTGATCGCCAGCGCCTTCATGTCCTCGGCGCGCCTGCGGTTCTCGCCGGCCAGGATGGACACTCCCTTGGAGATCACGTCCTTGAACATCCGGATGGAGTCCTTGAGGGCGCTCTCCGCCGCGGGGCCGTCCTTGGCGTCGTAGGCCGTCTTCCCGGCGACGTACTGGGAATCCGCGGCCTTGTAGTCCTCGGCCACGACCTCGAAGAGCTTCAGGTCGAAGGCTCGTTTACGGAGCGCGGTGGCCTCCGCCATGAGTTCGTCGAGCCGGGCCTGGGAGACCGTCTCCGAGGGCGCCGGTTCGGGGGCAGGCTCCGGGGTTTCCGGCTTGGACGCGCATCCCGCCGCCAGCAGGATAAGGGCAGCCAGAATCGGAAGTAGTTTCTTCACGGATACCTCCTGGAATATGTTTTTATTTTTCGAGCCGTCCCGGGGCAGGAGCGAAGGGACGGACGAAACCGAAGCGTTCCGCGGTTCCTACGGTTTTCCATGAGACTATAGTATCACACCCGGGAATCATATGGCAAACTCGAGGATTTTTTTTACTTTCGGACGGGAAAGGAACTCCTCGGCGGCCCGACGGAGGGAGCGGAGCCGCGGGACAGGCCTACTCGAACTCGACGGAGAATCCCGGGAACTCCTTCCGGAGCTCCTCGGTCAGCGTCCTTTCGAGTCCCGCCAGGACGGCGCCGTTCATGGCGGAGCAGGCGGGGCATTCGTGGCCGCGGGCGGCTCCTTCCATGCGGACGACCAGGACCTTCTGCTTCGCGGAGTAGGTGATCTTCGAGACGAGGTTCAGCTCCGAGAGGGCCAGTTCGCTCACGGGCTCCTTCACCCGGGCCAGAACGTCGTCCAGCTTGTGGCGGGTGGCCGCGTCCATCTCCATATCATCCCTCCTTCCGGGCGTCCAGGAACAGGGGGATCTTGGACAACAGGGCGTCGATGTCTCCGCGCACGGCTCCCGGCTTGGGGACGGTGTACAGGTAGAAGGTCTTGTTCCCCGGGAAGGCGCAGAAGTGCCGCAGGCGCGCCGGGTCCGGCATGGCCGCAAGGAGCTTCTCCAGCTCGGCGGAGAGGTCCTCCCCCCTCCAGAGGAGGACGAAGCGCTTCCCCGAGGCTTCCGTCTCGCGCCGGGACATCTCCTCGATCCCGTCTATCCGGGCCCTCCGGAGCACCCCCCGCTCCACGAGGTGGGCCTCGCCCCGGATCTTTTTCTTGGTGAAGAGATTGATGTAAAAGCGGTCCCGGAATCCCAGAAGGCGGGAAATCGGGAGGTACAGAAGCGAATGCCGTGGGCTCAGGGTGATCGTGCCCTTGGCGCTGGTCCAGAGCCCCCCGGAGAGGGCGTAGACGAAGTTATAGCCTATCGCGCCCCCTATGTTCACGTAGTTGGTATGGCCGGGCTTGAACGCGGCCTCCAGGTCCTTGGTGACGCTTCCGGCTATCCCGCGGTTCTTGCGCTTCCCGAAAAAGTACTGGACGCTGGCGGCGATGCCCAGCAGGATGAGGGCGCCGAGCAGGAAAGGATTGATGGTCATGGTCTTCCTTTGGGGCCGGACGTAAGGAAATCCTCGACAAGCCCGCGGGTCTCAATGATACGGAGGTCCCCGCGGTCCCGCAAGCCGTTGGGAAGGAATTCCACGTCGAAGGCCGGGCGGCCCGCCAGCCGGGGGTCCAGGGTCCACTCGGCCCGGGAAACGCCCCGCTTGTTCACGCACAGGGCGGAAAGGGGGACGTCGATCCTTCCCAGCTCCTCCTGGATGCGCAGGGCCTCGGACACGGAGAGCTGGTCGGGGTTCAGCACCACGGCCATGTAGCTTTCCCGGGAAAAGAGGCAGGACAGGGCGGCCAGCCGTTTCCGTATCCCCCCCAGCCGGCCATACACCTTGTCGTCGTCCTTGTCCACGCAGCTGGAGGCCACGGGGGATTCCGGGTTGAGCTTGGTGATGGCCTGCCGCTTTTCGAGGATGCGCGCCCGGAGCTTGGAAAGCTCGGCTATCCAGAGGTTGGATATGGTCGGCATGGCCAGGAAGCGGAGCGAAAGGGCGGTGGGCGGGGTGTCGAAGACGACGATGTCGTAGTCCGCGGCCAGGGTGCAGTGTATATGCTCGATGGCCCAGAGCACCGCGTACTCCTCGGTGCCGGGCGAGTATTTCATGATGTCGAAGAACGAGTCCAGGTTGAGGGTCCCCGCGTAGGCGTAGGTGGCCTTCATTTCCATCCGGCTTTCGTTCAGATACTTCTCCACCCAGGCGGCCAGGTTGATCTCCAGGGCGTCCAGGTTGGGCTCCACCTTGCGGGGCTTGTCGCTCAGGCGCACACCGTACACGTCGCCCAGGTTGTGCGCGGGGTCCAGGGAGGCCGTGAGCACGCGCTTGCCCGACCCGGCCAGGGAGAGCGCGAAGGCCGCGGAAAGGGTGGTCTTGCCCACTCCGCCTTTGCCTAGGAAGAATGCGTTGGAAAGCATGATTGTATCCCTTTCAGTCCACTTCCAGGATGCCCATGAGTCCGCACAAGGGATCCTGGGCGAAATCCGAGCGGGAGAGCATGATCGTGAGCTCCCGTTCCAGGAGGGGCAGTATTTCCATGGCTATGGGCGCGGGGGGGGAGGGCATGCCCACGAAGCCCCCCACGATCAAGAGGGTGAAGATGTTCTCGAGCTCCTTGAGCTCGAATTCGATCATTTCCGTGGCACGGTTCCGGTT
This sequence comes from uncultured Treponema sp., assembly GCA_964441515.1. Lineage (GTDB taxonomy): Bacteria > Spirochaetota > Spirochaetia > Treponematales > UBA12059 > JAAYUR01. The sequence goes on along the minus strand of CAYTYG010000366.1, from coordinate 64 downwards.
GATCTGGTCCAGTATGCCCAGAGCCGCGCGTATCTTGCTCAGTATGGGTGACATATATACCCTC
>CAYTYG010000365.1:0-3303 GCA_964441515.1 uncultured Treponema sp. | reverse complement strand
GTTGGAAATCCTAATGGGTGAACATAGTTCATAGTCAAGGGAAAAATTGTGGGGATACGGAGTCCTGGAATGGGTTGGCTATATTCTAATGAATTCTAAAGCTTAGTCAGAGCCATCCGCAATTGTTCGCGGATCGTCCGTCCGGCCATATCCGTCTTCCGCGTTTATAGATCGCCGATGGGCACAAATATTCGTTCGATATCCGACCCCTCGCCGTCCAGGTTGAGGAAAGTCGGGAGCAGCAGAATGTCGCCTCGTATGGAGATTCTGTTCGCTTCCAGATAATCCAGCAGGGGACGATACGATGTTTTCCGAACGCTTTCTTCCCGGGTTTTGGTTCGGTAGTAGACAAGGCAACGCCCCAGATCCAGCCGTTGTACCTCACGGTAATTGATATTTCCTAGAAGCTTTGCCGCGGATTCCGAAAGGCCAATGACGTAATTCGGATCGACTTCCTCCTCATCGCCCAGAAGGTCGGCTTTTCGGATGATCCGCGCGCAATGGGAAGCTTCAAGCACAGAGTAGATTCTTTTAATCATCCGGCTGTTAAGGATAGAAGGTGTGAAATCCACGCCCTCCGAGGCGGGGGCATACAGAAAAGGCTCCACGAATTTCACTTCAAATTGCTTTTCCCCCGCATTCCCGATCAGGTCGAGGGTCTCGGCTATTTTCTTTTTTCGATAGACGAGTAGCTCGATCCGATGCTGGAGATCCCGTTCCAATTCTCTTAGGGAGGCTGTAAAAGCTTCCGTCGATTGCTTGGCGTCCAACATTGCCACGGATTTCTCGATAGTGAAGCCGTACTTCAATAAAGTCAGGAACGAGTTTACGCGGAACGCGTCGTACCGCGTGTAATAGTGATAACCGTTGCCGTCCCGGATCGGATGAAGGAGGCCGTATTTCTCATAGAAGCGTATCTTGGACTTAGGTAGACCGACCATCTTGCAGAAATCGCTGATTCTGTATCGGGTGGGTTTCTCTCTGGTATCCTCCACCGTCCTTTCCTCCGAATTCGGCCCGATCCAAGGAGGATCCGCCGCTTCGCATCTCCTTCCGAATTCAAGGAAGTTTGAAAATACAGGGAATTACGGATTACGTCGAGGCTCCGTACGGCAAATCGACAATTTCTGGTAGTATAGGATTGCTCGATCGTTTTTTCAAGATCCCGCGGCTACCTAGGAACTTCGGGACAACCACGAACGTATCCGTTTCCGCCCCCTCCCCTTCGGGAACGTTCCTAAATCACGGCCCGCCGCGCGGGGGCCTCGGAATCCCGCCGGAAGGGCGCCGGGGGTTAAACGGCTTGCGCCCCCCGGCGGCTTCCGCTAGGATGGCCCCGGGAGGAGACAAATGGAGACCGACCGTCCCGCCCAGCGCCCCGCCCCGGGCTATCTTTACGCCCTGGCGGCCACCGCGATGTGGTCCGTCAACCACTTCATAGCCCGATGGCTGCGGGGCTCCGTCCCGCCGATCACCCTGGCGTTCCTGCGCTGGACCGTGGCTACCCTGGCCTTTCTGCCCTTCGCCTGGAAAGGGGCCGTGCGGGAGCGCTCGGAGATATGGAAACATCTTCCGTATGTAGCCGCCGCCGCCGTCCTGGGGGTGTCCCTCTTCAATACCTTGATCTACTACGCGGGCAGGACCACGACGGCCCTGAACCTGTCCCTCATTTCCCTGACGTTTCCGATCTTCGTCCTTCTTCTTTCCCGGCTTGTCCACGGCGAGAGGATTTCGGGGCTCCGGGCCGCGGGAGTGGCGGTCGTCCTGGCCGGCGTGGCCGTGCTCCTGACCGGGGGCCGCATCTCGGCCCTGGCCGCCCTTGAATTCGCGGCCGGGGATATCCTGATGCTCGCGGCGTCCCTGGTCTTCGCGGTCTACACGCTCCTTCTGAAGGAGCGGCCGGCCGCCCTGAGCCTCAAGACCTTGCAGTTCTCGACCTTCGCCCTGGGGACGGCCTTCCTGCTCCCGGCCTTCCTCTGGGAGCGTTCCGTCTCGGAACCCCTGGTCCTGGACGCACTCTCGGGGGGCGCCGTCCTGTACGTCGGGGTTTTCGCCTCCCTGGCCGCCTTCGTCTCCTGGAACAAGGCCATAGAGAGGATAGGCAATTCGAAGGCCGGCGTCGTCTATTATTCCCTTCCCGTCTGGAGCGGGCTCGTGGCCTGGATCGTCCTGGGAGAGGCTCCCGGCAGGATCCAGGCCGTCAGCATGGCCATGGTCGTGGGGGGGATAGTCCTGGTCAGCAAGACTTGACGAAGCCCCCCCGGGGGAGGCATATTCTTCGGACAGGCTTTGATGGAGAAGAGTAGGCGGACCGCCGCGTCGCCAGAGAGGGCGCCCCGCGGCTGAAAGGGCCCCGTCGCGGACCCGCCGAAAACCACTCCGGAGCCGTTTCCGTGAAAGCCGTCGGCTCGTCCGCCGGCCGGTAATGGAATCCGGGTGCGCCCGTCACAGCGTTTCGAGCGCGGCCGCGGCCCACGGGAGGCGGCCGAAGTAAGGTGGTACCGCGGATTCCCTAAGAAGCCCGTCCCGACGTCGTCGGCCCCGGGCGGCCCGCGCCGGATGCCGGCTCGCAGCCTATACGGGATTCGTCCTTACGCCATTAAGCCGGGAAAGCCCCGGTCGGCGCCCAGGACGCGCCCCGGCGGGCTTCCCGTCCGAGGAGTACCGTATGTCCCATCCCGTCGAGACCGTCCGACATTCCTTTTCCCACGTGATGGCGGAAGCCGTCCTCCGGCTCCATCCGGGAACCAAGGTGGGGATAGGCCCCGCCATCGAGGACGGATTCTACTACGATTTCCAGTTCCCCAAGCCCATCCAGCCCGAGGACCTTCCCGCCATCGAGAAGGAGATGCGCCGCATCCTGGCCGGGGGGGCCGAGTTCGTCCGTAAGGAGGTCTCCAAGGAGGAGGCCAAGAAACTCTTCGCGGACGAGCCGTTCAAGCTGGAGCTGATCGAGGGCCTGGAGGACGGCACCATCTCCATCTACGAGCAGGGGGCCTTCCGGGATCTCTGCCGCGGACCCCACGTGGACACCACCCGGGACCTCCGCCCCGACGCCTTCAAGCTCCGGGCTCTCGCGGGGGCCTACTGGCGGGGCGACGAGAAGCGCCCGATGCTGACCCGCATCTACGCCTACGCGTTCAACTCCAAGGCCGAGCTGGAGGCCCACCTGGCGATGCTGGAGGAGGCGGAGAAGCGCGACAACCGCCGCCTGGGCCTGCGATCCCGATATCGGCATCGCGCTGGATGAGGCAACCCATTTGCGCGGCGAATCGGGCTTGCTCAAGTATATTGCAAGAGTTT
>CAYTYG010000364.1:0-3303 GCA_964441515.1 uncultured Treponema sp. | reverse complement strand
GGCCACGAGTGGTTCCGTACGGACGCCAAGGCCGCGGAGAAGGTACTGGCGCGCATCGCCTCCGAGGGTCCCCTGGCAGCCCGGGACTTCCGGGTGCCCGGGAGGAAGCCCGGGACCTGGTGGGACTGGAAGCCCGAGAAAGCCGCCCTTGAGTACCTCTTCCACGCGGGAAGGCTCGTCGCGGCAACCCGCAGGGGTTTCCAGAAGGTCTACGACCTCGCGGAGCGCCAGATACCCCCCGAGCACGCCGGTCCGACGCCCTCGGAGTCCGAGCTCTCCGCGCGGCATGTACGGCGGGCGGCCCGGTCCCTGGGCGTCTTCACGAAGGAGGCGGCGGTCTACCAGCGGAAGGACGGCCTTGAGGGAATGGACCGCGCCCTGGAAGCGGCCGTGGAGTCCGGTGAGCTTGTGAAGACCACGGCGGAGGGTCAAGGATCCCGTGCCTGCTACGCGGACCCGGGGCTCCTGTCCCGGGCGTCGTCCCGGAGGGTCCGGGGTCCCGCGGGGGGTAGCGCATTCATCCTCTCGCCCTTCGATCCCTTCCTGATCGACCGCGGGCGCTGCGCGCGGATCTGGGACTTCGGCTACACGATCGAGTGCTACCGGCCCGCCGGGAAACGCGCCTTCGGGTACTTCGCCCTTCCCCTCCTGTACGTCCCGACGGACCCCGGGCTGGCGCGCTTCGCGGGGCTCCTGGACGCCAAGGCGGACCGCAAGGGCCGAAGGCTTATCCTGAGGAGGCTGCGGCTCTTCTCAAAGGAGTCCGTTTCACCCGCCGGGATCCGGGTCGGGTCCCCTCCCCCGGGACCTGTCGATCCCGGGGCGCTGGCCGCGGCGGCGGCGGCGGAACTGGCGCGGTTCGCGGCCTTCCAGGACGCCGAGACGGTGGAGCTCGAAACCCTGGAGACCGACGATCCCGCCTTGGAGGCGGCGTTCCGTTCCGCCCTGGCACACTCCGCAGGAGCGGTGCAGAGGGGCTCCCCTCCCTAGCCGTTTCCCGCGTTTCCGGATAGGATCCCTCCCATGCGTACAGGTTCATCCTCAAGGGACGAGACCCTGGGCCTGGCGGCCCTTGCCGTCTGCGCCCTGCTCTGGAGCCTTGCCGGGCTTTTCATCAAGGTCGTGGACTGGAATCCCCTGGCCATCGCGGGCTCCCGGAGCGCCGTGGCGGGACTTTTCCTCCTGGTCTGGATACGCAGGCCCAAGATCACCTTCTCCTTCGCCCAGATCGGGGCGGCCGTGTCCAGCGCCGCTACCATGCTTCTCTTCGTCTACGCCAACAAGGCGACCACCTCCGCGAACGCCATCCTTCTCCAGTACGGAGCGCCCATCTACACGGCCGTCCTCGGGATATTCCTCCTGAAGGAAAAACCCCGGGCGGAGCACATCCTGGCGTTCGCGGCCGTGGCCGCGGGGATGGTCCTGTTTTTCCTGGGGGACATCGGGGGCGGCAACCTTTTGGGGGACCTGGCCGGCGTGGCGTCCGGGGTCACCTTCGCCCTCTACTACGTGTTCCTCCGCATGCAGAAGGACGGCTCGCCCCTGGAGTCGAACCTCCTGGCCCACGGCATCACCGCCGTGGTCGCCCTGGGCGGAGCCTGCTTTCTCCCGGCTCCCGTGATCAGCCCCGCCGCCGTAGCCGTCATCCTGGCCCTGGGTGTTTTCCAGGTGGGGCTGGCCGCCGTGTTCCTGTCCTACGGGATCAAGCGCGTCCCGGCCATCCAGGGCATCCTGGTGGCCGCCATCGAGCCTATCATGAACCCCGTCTGGGTCTTCCTGGCCACCGGCGAAAAGCCGGGGATCAATTCGATTGCCGGCGGCATCGTCATCATCGCCGCGGTCCTGGCATCCTCCGCCGTATCCATGCGAAGGGACGCCCTGGCGGCGGAGCGGGCCCTGGCCTCGGGGTCGGGCACCCCGACGATCGTGGACCGGGGCAGCCCGTAAGCCGCTTCCGATCGGAGGCGATGTCGCGGAGTTTCGGCGCCTCCGGCCGCGTCTCAAGCGAACTTGTAGCCGAACTTCCGGAGCAGGGCCTTGCGGTCCGCCTTGTCCGCCTCCCCCTCGACGCCCTTGGGCGGGAACCCGTCCACGACTCCCAGTATCCCGGCCCCCTGGCCCGTGCGCGCGACCAGGGCCTGGAGGGGGTTCCCCGTGGCGCAGAAGACGCGGCAAACCTCGGGGCAGGCCTTGATCCGGTCCAGGACATGGATGGGGAAGGTCCCGGGACCCAGGACCACGTAGAAGGTGTGGCCGGCCCCCGTGGCCCGGGCGCAGGCCGCCGCGGCTTCCACAAGGGCCGGATCGTTGCCCTCGGTACGCACCAGGCAGGGTCCGGACGCCTCGTTGAAAGCCAAGCCGTACCGGGCGCCCGGTACGGAGGCCAGGATCTCCCCCAGGTCCTCCACGCTCTTGATGAAGTGGGTCTGCCCCACGACGATGTTGCGGTTCTCCCCGTACTCCAGGGGAACCACCTCGATCTCCGCTTTCATGCGCTTCTCCTCTTCCCGCCGGCTTGCCCGGGGCTCTCAGTCCGCGGGCTTTCCCACCGGCGCTGCGTACATCGCGATGCGGTCCTCCCCGTCCAGCCCCAGGTAGGCGTTCAGCTTCTCTTGGTCGTAGGCCCCCACGGCGCAGGTTCCCGCCCCGATCGCCTCGCAGGCCAAGTAGAGATTCTCGCAGGAATGGCCCGCGTCCAGGAGCAGGAGCTTGTGGGAAGCCGGGCCGTAGCGCCACTCCGAGCGGTAGGGGACGGCCGCCCAGGCGAAGACCGCGGCGGGGTTCCAGTCCTGGCCTCGCAGGGCCGGGACCAGCGCGCCGGCGTAGTCGTCCCCGGCCCGCACCCGGCCCAGGGCGTGCTCCACGGGCAGGTAGCGGTAGAGACCCGGGTCGAGGCCCTCGACCCGCCGGACGAAGGCGAAGAGATCCAGGGGATGCCTCGCGCCTCCCGAGGGGGCCGTCCGCAGGGAGAACTTGGGCTTGTGCGTCTTGATCCCCGCAACGGCCCAGCACAGGAAGGAGAAGCCGAAGGCGCAGCAGGCAAAGACAAAGTAAAGGCGGCTTTGATACAGCCCGCCCACCACGGCGGCCAGCACCAGCGCGCCGCCCAGATAGCGCAGCGCGCGGGCGTAGACCATGCGGAAATAGGCGTTCTTCGTCTGCCCGTCCATGCTTAAAGCCCCAACTCCTTCCGATAGATCTCCTGCTCATGCCGGTTGGCGAGGATGAAATGCCTGGGGACCATCTCGCACCACGCGGGCTGGTCCTCCTGATAGTTGTGCATCGCCCGGTCGTAGACCAGCA
>CAYTYG010000363.1:0-3311 GCA_964441515.1 uncultured Treponema sp. | reverse complement strand
GGACGGAGCCCCGGACCTCGAGCTCGTCCCGGATGACCCCCTCCCCGGCCTCGGGAGCCCCCGCCGCCACGGCCCGGTATATCTTCTCCGTCCTTCCCTTGTCCGCCAGGAGGGCGCTGTAGGCGGAGGCGGCCCGGGGGCTCGTCGCTACCGCGATACAGCCGGAAGTCTCCTTGTCCAGGCGGTGGACAAGGAAGGGGCGGAATCCGAACTGGCTCTCCACGGCCTCCACCAGGCTGGTCCGAACTCCGGCGCCCGGCTGTACGGGCAGTCCGGCGGGCTTGTCCAGGATGAGGAGGTCGTCGTTCCGGAAGAGAAGCGCGAGCATGGGCCGAAGGATAGTGCCTGCGGAACGGAAAGGCAAGGGCGGGAAGCCGGGCGCCCCGGCTCCCCCCGATGCCTCGCTAGAGCCCGGCCGGGGCCCCGAGCGCCGCTCCCGCGGAGGCCTGGGCCACCAGGGTCGCCGGGACGGCGGAGCGGCTCTTGCCCACCCCCGAGCGCTTGCCGGCCAGCAGGACGCCCCCGAGCAGGGCGCTTCCGGCGCAGAGGGCGCCGATATACAGGAGCGCGCTGCCGTCGCTGTGCCAGGGCAGGGGTACGTTCATGCCGAAGACGCTCACGATCAGCGTGGGTATCATCAGGACTATGGAGATGACCGTGAGCCGCTTCATCACGATGTTCAGGTTGTTCGAGATGACCGACGCGAAAGCGTCCATCATGCCCGACAGTATGTCGCTGTAGATGTTGGCCATCGTGATGGCTTGGCGGTTGTCGATCTCGACATCCTCCAGGAGCTCGGTCTCCTCTTCCCGGAACCGCATCTGGCGGCTCTTGAGGAGCTTCTCCAGCACCAGTTCGTTCGACTTGAGGCTGGTCGTGAAGTAGACCAGGGACTTCTCGATGGTGAGAAGCTGGATGAGCTCCGTGTTCCGCACGGACTTCTGGAGCTCCCGCTCTATGGCCGTGGTGCGGCGGTTCAGGATTTTGAGATGCCGCAGGTACACGACGACGGCCCGGCCCAGGAGCCTCAACACGAAGGCGTTCTGGTTCTCCAGGGTGAAGCCCCGGACGCGGTTGCCGGAGAGGTCCGCCAGGACCTCGGAGTCCGCCCAGCAGACCGTCACAACCTTGTCGGGGAACAGGACCACGCCCACCGGCGCCGTGAAGAACGCGGGCTCGTACCGGCTGTCGTGCACGGGAAGGCGGACGATCAGAAGGGTGTAGTCGTCCTCTTTTTCCAGGCGGGACTGCTCGTCCGCGTCCACGATGTCCTGCAGATGTTCGTTCAGAATGCCGTAGGTTTTTTCCAGGGTCGAAAGGTCATCCGGGGACGCCCAGCGGACGTCCACCCACGTGCCGGGTCCGGGTGCCTCCGCCGGGGTCAAGGCGCCGCCCTGCCGCTTCCAGATCTGGATCATGAGAGTACCCTCCCGCCCCCGGGAGGGTCGGACGCTGTTCGGTGCCCCTTGGGGCTAGCGGACGGCGGGGACTCCGGTTCTCGGGGGCCAGCGTAGGAAAGATTGTGACGGACAACTACCGTCCGGATCCATGCTCTCCCCCTCGGTGTGCGCGCAAGCGCCGGATAGCGGCCCCACGGGGCGCTTTCACCTCCGCGGGCCGGGCGGCCCGGCGGAAGGTTCTGGGCAGAGTATATTGCCGGAACCCGTTTGTTTCAACCACCGCGGCAGAGGGAATTTGCCCCGGCCCGGATAGTCCGTTATAGTTTCCGTATGGAGACCGCGTATCCCATGCGAAAATACGTCGTCCCGGAACTCGTATTCGGGGAAGGGGCGGCGGACCCGGCGGTACGGATACGCGGTCTGCCGGAAACCGGGGCCGCGCTGCCCCGGGGCCGCGTAAGGGTCGAGGTACGCAGGGACGGCCCCCTCGCGGCGGTCGACGCCACGGACAACGGTCCGGGGATCCCCGCGGAAATCCGGGACAGCCTCTTCGATCGCCTTTTTCCCACGAAGGGCTCCGGGGAAAGCAAGGGTTTCGGCCTGGACATCCGCCGCAGAATCGTCGATACTCACGAAGGGAGAATCCACTTCGACAGCGAGCCCGGGCGGGCCGTGTTTTCCGTCCGGCTCCCGACCGGGTTGCTACCCGACGAGGCCGTATGAGCGACGATGTGATCCTCTGCGTGGACGACGAAGCCATAATACTCCTTTCCCTTAAGCATGAACTCAAGGCCCACTACCGCAGCCTCTATCGCTTCGAGACGGCCACGGACGCGGCGGACGCTCTGGATCTGCTGGAAAGGCTCCGTTCCGAGGGGACGCGGGTGGCCCTGATCATCTCGGACTGGCTCATGCCGGGGATGAAGGGGGATGAGTTCCTGGTGGAAGTGAGGCGCAGGCATCCCGACATCCAGTCCATCATGGTCACGGGGCACGCAGATCCGGCCTCCATGGAACGCGTCCTGAAGGAGACCAATACCCGCACCATCCTCCGCAAGCCGTGGCGGAGCGAGGAGCTGATACACGCCATCGACTCCTGCATACACCCGCCCGACACGGCCTAGGATACGCGGCCCGGCCTGCGCGGAAGACGCCCCCGGACATTCTCGTCCGGAATCACCGGAATTAGCCTGTTTTGCCCTTGTTCCCTCCGACCGATATATTTACTATCGAAGAGGAGGAGACGGGTGGAACCCTTGCGGGATCTATCCTGGATGAAATACCTCTTGGCCCGCCCCCCCGCGGAGAAAGTGGAGAGAAGGACTTATTCCGCGGTCCTGGTGTCGGTCCCCCCCACCCGGGAGCGGCATAACGAGCGCTACCGTTACCGGGCCTTCTTCTTCGAGCCTTCGGGCAAGAACCCCGTCCTGGCTGTGAACCTGGAATCCGACATCCTGGGAGAGTCCTTGCTGACGGTGGAGGACTCCCGGGAGCGGATCGTGCTGGATCGGTACGACCGGGAACCGCCCTACGAGGCCTTCCGCGCGCGGGCCCTGAAGGAGGCGGACCGCCGCATGCGTTCCCCGGCCCCGGCGCCCTCGAAAACCCGCCGGAAGGCATCCCCGACGCGGAATCCCCGATAGGCGGGGCGTATCCGAGACGGGAAAGGAAAGCCATGAAACGCCGTACACTTCCTTGCCTAGTCTTCCTGGCCGCCGCTCTCCTCGCCCTCCTCGCGTCCCCGGCCGCGGCGGAGGAGCTCTACTCGGATTCCGGGTTTTTCCTGGAAGTGCCCGAGGGATTCGCCCTGAACGACGGGGACGGGAAAACGCGTTTTTCCTTCACGGACCCCGACGGCGTCCTGATCTTCGGCTGGCGCAGCCTGCTCGTGACGGCGGTCTGCGTGGCCTT
>CAYTYG010000362.1:0-3315 GCA_964441515.1 uncultured Treponema sp. | reverse complement strand
TCAACCTCTTCGACGCCATCGTTTGGAAGAACAGCGTCGACGTCGCGGAGAGCGACCCGGAGACGTCGGAGCTCCTTAAGGCCGTGCGGAACGCCCTTGACTCGGCGGGCCTCGACGCCGAGGAATTGCGGAAGGCCGCCAAGAGCCCCCAGTCCGAGGAGCCCTCGACGGAATACTCCGCGGATCTGGTGATCGTGGGGGCGGGCTGCGCGGGGCTCTGCGCCGCCATAGAGGCCCGGGACCTGGGCGTGGAGCGCGTCGTTATCCTGGAGAAGATGTCCTTCAGCGGCGGAAACACCCGCATGTCGAACGGGTGCTACGGCGCCCCGGGGAACTGGCTTCAGGAGAAGGCCGGGATACTCGACGACAGCTCCGAGCGTTTCTACCGGGATATTTACGAGGGCTCGTACCGAACCGGCTCCCCCGAGCTGATCCGCATCCTGGCGGAAAGCGCCCTGCCGGACGCCCTGTGGCTCCGGGACTCCATAGGCGTGCAGTTTCACGACGACCTCACCTGGTACGAGGGACACAGCCGGGTCCGGGTGCTGAAGGCCGTGGGAGGGGGATACCGCTTCGTGGACACCCTCCTGGCGGCCGCGGAGAAGCGCTCCGTGCCCGTGCACTACACCACCCGGGCGGTCCGCATCCTCCGGGACCCGGAGGGGGCCGTAGTCGGCGTGGAGGCGGAGCGGGGCGGGAAGAAGATCCGCTACGCCTCGTCCCGGGGAGTCGTGCTGGCCACGGGGGGCTTCGGCGCGAACGTCGCGATGCGCCAGCAGTACAACAGCCGATGGAAGAACCTGGATTCCTCGGTGCTCACGTCCAACTCCCCCGGCAGCACCGGGGACGGCATCCTCCTGGCCCGGGAAGCGGGCGCCGCCCTGGCGGACATGGACTACATCCAACTCTATCCCGTCAACAACCCGGCCACGGGGAACCTCTACCTCCTGGACTACGCCCGTCTGAACGACAACGCCCTGCTCCTGAACCGGGAGGGGCGCCGGTTCGTGAACGAGCGGGCCACCCGGGACGTCATCGCCGCCACGGCGATCGAGCAGACCGGGGGCATGGTTTACGAACTCGTGGATTCCGGGGCCCTGCGGCGGATGAGGCTGGAGGAGCTATACTCCGGCGAGATCGAGCGCTGCATGGACCAGGGGGTCCTGGTCCAGGGATCCCTGGAGAAGTGCTCCTCCTTTTTCGGGCTCCCGGTCAGCGTCCTGCGGGAGACCCTGCAACGCTTCAACCGGATGGCCCGGGCCGGTAAAGACGAGGATTTCGGCCGGGAAGGCATGAAGCCCCTGGAGGACGGCCCCTATCTGTTGTTCTCCAGCGTGGTTTCCGTCCACCACACCATGGGAGGCGTGCGGATAGACCGGGACGCCTGCGTCCTGGACCCCGCGGGACGGCGCATCCCCGGCCTCTTTGCCGCCGGGGAGGTGACCGGGGGCGTACACGGAATAAACCGCCTGGGCTCCGCGGCCCTGGTGGACGGCGTCGTGTTCGGCCGTATCGCCGCTCGAAGCGCGGCCCGCCGGGCCGCCGGCGCGGAGACGCCCTGAAAGCCCGGATGCAAGGAATAAAGCCGCGCCGCGGGGGGGAGCGGGCGGCCGCGGTCATGCCTTCTTGACGGCCTTGTTCGGCTTCCCGGGGGCTTGGGCCTGCTTTTCCTCCGACTTTTTCCGAGCGTCCAGGGCTTTCTTGGCGTGCTTCACGGACTTGAGGGTCTCGTCCAGGATCTGGAAAGCGACGCGCTTTTCCTCCTCCGCCTTTTCCAGCTTCGCCCGGATGGCGTCCACCTCCCGAGCCGCCCGTTCCGAACTCTCCAGGGACATCCGAGCGAGCTTTGTATCCAGCTCGTATTCCCCGCACTCGTCAAGCCATTCCCTAGCCTCGGCCAGGTATGCCTCTCTCTTTTTCTTCATCCCTTTCCCTTTCGCCGGCCGCGGGCGCCGCCGCCGGATGGGCCGGCCGAACCTCCGAGATTCCGGGTATCGGGCCAGGATAACCGGGGAACGCCCCGGCCGGGGTTAGAAAACTGTAAGGAATGCGTTAAGCGACGAGAAACGCCGTTGGAACCCGGGTCGAGCGGTTCCCCGTCGTCCATGACGGCTCAGAATCGCGAGGGGATTCCGGCCGGATAAGGCAGGTGCCCACACGTCCCTCCGGGCCGTTTGCCGAGAGGAATGGATTGATATATGTGCTATCGCGCGACCCGGGATCGGCAGCGCCTGCTTTTTTTGGGGAAAGCCCGGTTCTTTTCTTCATTAGACTTCCCGCATAGTATGGTGCATACATATGGTATGTCCGTCATGGACCACAGGACAACCTTCGCGTTGGACGCCCAGACCATCCGGAGGCTGAAAAAGCTGGCCGCCGCGGAGTATCTGGCCAAAGCAGGGGAGCAGCGCGCCGATTGGGGGCGCGGCGAATGATCCTCCCGGACTCGAACTACCTGATAGGAATGCTGGTGAAGGGGTCCCGGGAGTCGGACCTGGTCATCCGCTGGTATCGGGAGAGGGAGCTTTGCACATCCTCGGTTTGCTGGTACGAGTTTCTCCGCGGTCCGGTTTCCGGCGAGCCTGTCGAGATAGTCCGCGGGATGCTGCGAGGCCGCGTGCTTCCCTACACCGGCGACCAGGCGGCGGAATCCTCCCGCCTCTTCAACGCCGCGGGCCGCTCCCGCCGTCTGCGGGTTGACGCCATGATCGCCGCCTGCGCCCTGCTCTCCAACGTCCATCTGGCGACATCCAACCGGGCGGATTTTTCCGCCTTCCTGCCCCTGGGGCTGAAACTGGCGGAAGAATGAAGGTTTGCCCGAACCCGCGGCGCCGAAGGTGCCTGACAAGAGTGGGGGTAGCGGAGCCCACCGCAGCGCCGAAGGCGCGAGGAGGGCGGAGCGAGGGGGAGCCGCGACCAGAAGGCTTCATGCTGCGAAAAGCCCGGGAGCCGTGCCGTTTCGATTTTCCAGGAGCTCGGAGGAAACCAGGGCCGAACGCTTCCGCAGCCGTAGGCGAGGACCGAGCGAGGACCTGGTTTCCGCAGAGCTCTGGGCTAAAAGGATAAAAGCGCACGGCTCCATGAATTTGGTTCCGGCGCTCCCCCTGCCAAATAAAACGGCCGCCCCCGGGTGGGGACGGCCGCACGTTTTTTGGAACGTCCTGATCAGAAGGGCCTATCGGCGATGTACTTGTACTCCTTCCACCGGCGCTCGACCAGCTCCTTCTCCTTGGCGGCCAGGGACGCGGCGCGCTCGGGGTTGTCGTCCCGGAGGCTCTTGAACCGAACCTCGTTGCCCATGAAGAGCTCGATCTT
>CAYTYG010000361.1:0-3320 GCA_964441515.1 uncultured Treponema sp. | reverse complement strand
CGGTCGGATTACGCGAGCAAGCTCTTCCCCGATATGCCTCTCCTTCCGCTCATCGTTCCCATACTCGCCGCCCTGGGGGTCGGCCTGGTTGTGGGCCTCCTGAACGGCTCGGTGGTGGCTTTCCTCAAAGTTCCGCCCTTCATCGCGACCCTGGGCATGATGGTAGCCGTCTACGGCGCCGTATCCCTTTACGTGGACCGTCCCCCCAGGGGGGCCCAGCCCATCGGGGGCCTTCGGGACGACTTCACCAACCTGGGCACCGGGGACACCCTCGCCGTGCCGAACCTGATCCTCATAGCGGCCCTCGTGATCTTCGTCATCTGGATCCTGCTGAACAAGACCCGCTTCGGGAAAAACATCTACGCCATAGGCGGAAACCCCGAGGCGGCCACGGTGTCCGGCGTGAGCATCTGGAAGAACACCCTGGTCGTCTACGCGATCGGCGGCCTCATGTACGGGCTGGCGGGCGCCCTGCTGGCGGCCCGCACCGGCGGCGCCACGAACAACTACGGCAACGGCTACGAGCTGGACGCCATTGCCGCGGCCGTGATAGGGGGTGTTTCGACCTCGGGGGGGATAGGCACGGTGGGGGGCGTCCTCGCCGGGGTCCTCATTTTCGAGGTACTGAACAACGGCCTCGTGGTGTTGGGGGTCTCCGCCTACTGGCAGCAGATCGTGAAAGGCATCATCATCATCGCGGCGGTCGCCATAGACATCCAGAAGTACGTAAAGAAGAGATAGGCCGAGTTACCCGGGGCCCGGAACCCCGTCGGGTTTCCCGGCCCCGGTATCAGCGGCGCACGTTCCGGTAGACGTCCTGGGCCGAGTGGAAGCCGTCCTTGATCACCGTGGCGTCCAGGAGGTCCCGGGTTACCAAGATGGGCTCCAGCCGCACATAGGGCACATCGTATCTTCCGTCGTTCAGGACCGCGTCGGTCTCGACTTCCTCCCCCCGGGCAAGCATTACGGCATACCCCGCCGCCTTCAGGGCCAGCCGGTCTATCGGCTTGTAGACCGTGGCGTGCTGGGAACCCTCCGCGATTCGTTGGCAGGCCGCCAGCTCCGCGTCCTGTCCGGATATACGCACGTTTTCCATCAGGCGGTTTTCCGAGAGGACGGATATGGCCGCCTCCGCGAGCATATCGTTCCCGGCGATGACGGCGTCGATCTTCCGCTCGACCTGGACGATCTTCTCCAGGGCGGTACGTACCTCCTCGCTGTCCCAGGCCAGGGGCCAAATCTCCCCCGCGATCCGGATTTCACCGGAGGCTTCCAGGGGATCCAGCACGCTTCGGATGCCGGCGTTCAGCATCCTGGCGTTGTTGTCGGTCCGGGCGCCGTTGATAACGAGAAAGCCGCCCCTCGGAACCTCGCGGACGACGGCCTGGGCCATCAGCCGGCCCACCATCTCGTTGTCGAAGGAGACATACAGATCCACACCCGCGTTGCGGACAAGCCGGTCGTAGCTCAGCACCCGTATTCCTCGGGTACGAATCTCCGTGATCACGGAGGAGAGGCGGTCCGCGTCGTTCGGCACTACCACGAGGACGTGGATTCCCTCGTCCGCCAGCTCCCGGATCTGCCTCTCCTGGACCTCGGAATCCTGGTCGGCCACCCGCAGGAGAACCTCCGCCCCCAGCTCCTTCGCGGACTTAATAAACACGTCGACGTCGCGCCTCCATCGTTCCACAACCAGGGAGTCCAGGGAAAACCCGATCCTGGGCGTCTGGCCCGGGGCGGCGAACCGGGTGCCGGGCCCGCAGGACGCAGAGAGGAAAACTGCGCAGAGGCCGGCGGCCAGACAGAGGGCGAGCGCCGCCGGGTTCGGCTTGTCACGGTTCCGCATCGGCGCCCCCCGTGGAAACGGAATAGAAGGCCGAGGGCGTGAGTCCCGTCACCCTCTTGAAGAGCCGGGAAAAGTAATTCGCGTCCGTATACCCGCAGGCGGCGCTCACCTCCTTGATGGAGGCCCCGTGTCGGGAAAGAAGCTCCTTGGCCCGCCCTATCCGAACTTCTATGAGAAGGTCGGAAAAGCCGCGCCCCGTCTCCTCCACGAGAACCCGGGAGAGGCGGTTGGGGGAAAGCGAAACCTCGTCCGCGGCGGTGATCAGGGAGATGGGGCGGCTGTAGTTTCCGCGGATATACTCCATGGCCGCCCCCACGGGACCGGACCAGCGAGGGACCCTGCGGGCCGCTTCCGCGAGGAGATCGAACCGTACCCGGGCTGCCGCGGCCAGGGCGGGAACGTTTCGGGCCGACCGGATATCGTCCATATCCATCCGGCCCCGGGCCTCCTCCTTTCCCAGGAAACCGCGGCGCTCGAGCTCCTGGCAGGCCTGCAGGAAGAGGGACGCGACGCGATACCGGTCTTCCGGGGCCGCCCGGGCCGCGTCCGACAGGGAATCCAGAGCCCTCTCCAGCGCGACCCGGGCGCGGCCCGGATCCCCGGCCGCCAGGGCCGAAACGAAGGACAGGGCGTCCTCCCAGCCGCTGCCGGAGCCCGCGCCCCCCCGTGCGTCCTCCCGTCCGGATTCCCGCTCCCCGGCCGCCAGGGATTCCCGAAAGGCCCGGGACCAGGCGCGATTCGCCTCGCCTATCGGGACGGCCGGGGCGTATCCCATCCTCAGCTGTCCCCGGGCCAGTTCCTTCCCCTGCGTCTGTTCCAGGACGGACCGGAAGGCTTCCGTCTCCCTCCCGGCGTCCTCCGGGGCGGAAAGAGGGATCAGGACGGCGCAAAACCCGGACACGGGAGGCCCCGCCATGGCCCGGGTCTTGTACCGCACGGCGGACCGGAAGGCGTCCTGGAGAGTCCGGACTTCGGCCTCGGGATCCGGGGCGCCCGGCCGGGGAAGGAAGGAGGCCGCCGCTACCACGGCGAAGGACTCCGGAAGACCCAGGACGGTCCGGTAGCGCTCGGCGTCGAACCTGTCGTCCCCGTCCGTCATCACGGCCCGCAGGAAGGACTCCTCCACGAAGGACCCCAGGCGCTCTTCCCGCTCCCGGTGTTCCATCTCCCGCCGCTCGATCCCGAACCGCCGGTCCGCGAACTCCGCGGCCGCCCTCAGGGCGGCGGCCAGTTTGTCCCGGGCAACGGGTTTCAGAAGGTAGTCCAGAACCCCCAGCTCCATGGCCTCCCGGGCTATATCGAACCGTTCGTACGCCGTAACCAGGATAAACACGCAGGAAAGCCCCCGGGACCGGATCTCCCGGACGGCGTCCAGCCCGGAGATTCCGGGCATCCAGACGTCCATGAGCACGATGTCCGGCGCCAGGGCCAGGGCCTTTTCCACGGCGTCCCTCCCGGAAGAGGCGTCTCCCAC
>CAYTYG010000360.1:0-3343 GCA_964441515.1 uncultured Treponema sp. | reverse complement strand
TCGGGGAAAACGCCTTCGCCCACGAGGCGGGCATACACCAGCACGGGGTCCTGGCCAAGCGGGAGACCTACGAGATCATGACCCCGGAGTCCGTGGGGCTTTCCCGGAACAAGATGGTCCTGGGCAAGCACTCGGGCCGGCACGCCTTCGATCAGCGCCTGTCCGAGCTGGGCTTCCACCCGGATTCGAAGGAAGCCGCCGGGCTCTTCCGGGAGTTCAAGATCCTGGCGGACAAGAAGAAGATCGTGAGCGACCGCGACCTGGAGGCCCTGGCCCGGGGCCGGTCCCCGGAGCGGAGGGCGACCTGGCGGCTGGAGCGCTTCATCATCAACTCCGGTACGACCATCACCAGCACCAGCGCGGTCAGCCTTCTGCGCCAGGACGGCAAGCGGGAGGAGCGCGTAGCGACCGGGGACGGCCCCATCGACGCGTCCTTCAAGGCCATCGACAAGATCGTGGACCGCAATCCCGTGCTGGAGGACTTTTCCGTCGATTCGGTCACGGGTGGCACGGACGCGCAGGGCGAGGCCCGGGTGCGGGTGTGTATGGGGGACAAGGTGTACAACGGACACGGCGTATCCACGGACGTGATAGAAGCCAGCGTCAAGGCCTACGTCGACGCGATAAACGCCATGGCGGCGGGCCTCCAGGCCGCGGCCCCGGCCGACGGCGGGGAAACCGGAAGGGTGCCCGATGAACTCAAGCAGACCTGTAACGCTTCTTGACTCCACACTGCGGGACGGCGCCCAGGGGGAGGGCGTATGCTTTTCCGTCGCGGACAAGCTCGCGACGGCCCGGACCCTGGACGCCCTGGGCGTGGACATAATCGAGGCGGGCAACCCCGGCTCCAACCCCAAGGACATGGAGTTCTTCCGGGAGGCCCGGGGCCTGCGCCTGGAGAGGTCGGCCCTCGCGGCCTTCGGTTCCACCCGCCGCAAGCACATCCGACCCGAGGCGGACCCGCAGCTTGAAAGCCTTTTGGCCGCGGAGACGGAGGTGGTCGTCGTGTTCGGGAAGGCCTGGGACTTCCATGTGAAGCGGGTCCTTTGCACGACGGCGGAGGAGAACCTGGCCATGATCGGGGACACCGTGGCCTTCCTGCGGGCCGCGGGCCGGAGGGTGATCTTCGACGCCGAGCACTTCTTCGACGGCTTCGCCGCGGATTCCGCCTACGCCCTGGCCTGCCTGAAGGCCGCGGCGAGGGCCGGGGCGGAATGCCTCGTGCTCTGCGACACGAACGGGGGAAGCCTCCCGTCCCGGGTCGGGGAGTACACCCGGCGCGCCGCCGAGGCGGGGCTCCCCCTGGGCATCCACGCGCACAACGACTCCGGGCTGGCCGTGGCGAACTCCCTGGCGGCCGTGGAGGCGGGGGCCGTCCACGTCCAGGGCACCCTGGCCGGCTTCGGGGAACGCTGCGGCAACGCCAACCTTTCCACCGTAGCGGCGAACCTCATCCTCAAAATGGGGCGGACCTGCCTGGCGCCGGGAGCCCTGGAGGACATGACCCGGGCCGTGCGCCGCATCTCCGAGATCGCCAACCTCACCCTGGAGGAGGGGATGCCCTACGTCGGCCGCCGGGCCTTCGCCCACAAGGCGGGGATGCACGTGGACGCCGTGCGGAAAGCTCCCTCCTCCTTCGAGCACGTGAGGCCGGAGGCCCTGGGGAACGAGCGGCGCTTCCTGGCCTCCGAGGTCGGGGGACGGTCCGTCCTGATGGACCGGTTCCGGAAGATCGTGCCGGACGCGGCCAAAGACGCCCCGGCCGTGGCCGCCGCCGCCCGCGCCCTCAAGGAGATGGAGAGCCTGGGCTACCAGTACGAGGGCGCGGAGGCTTCCCTGGATATCCTTTTGCGGAAAGCCGCCGGATCGTATGCGCCCTTCTTCAAGCTGGGCCGCTACCGGACCACGGGAGAGCACCCGGCCGCGGACAAGGCCGCCTGCGCCCACGCCATGGTCCAGCTGGAGGTGGACGGCCGGCGGGAAGTAACGGCCGCGGAGGGCAACGGCCCGGTGCACGCCCTGGACCTGGCCCTGCGGAAGGCCCTCCTGGGGTTCTACCCCTCCCTGGGCCGGATGCGGCTGACGGACTACAAGGTGCGGGTCCTTGCGGGCACCGGGGCGACGGCGGCGGTGGTGCGGGTTCTCATAGAGAGCGCGGACGCCTCGGACACCTGGACCACGGTGGGCGTGTCGACGGACATCATCGAGGCAAGCTGGATAGCGTTGGTGGATTCCATAGAGTACAAGCTCATGAAAGACAAGCGGAACGGCGCCCGAGAGGTGCGAGGAGCGGATTATGGCGATGACGATGACGCAGAAAATACTGGCAGCCCACTCGAGCTTGCCGTCGACGGAGCCGGGGCAGCTTCTTGAGGCCCGCCTCGACCTGGTGCTTGGGAACGACATCACCGCGCCGGTGGCCATCCGGGAGTTCCGGAAGATGGGAGCCCGCGCGGTCTTCGACCGGACCAAGGTCGTGCTCGTGCCCGACCATTTCGCGCCCAACAAGGACATCAAGGCGGCGGAGCAGTGCAAGGTCATGCGCGAGTTCGCCCGGGACCAGGATGTGGTCAACTACTTCGAGATCGGCGAGATGGGGATAGAGCACGCCCTCCTGCCGGAGCGGGGCCTGGTGCTCCCCGGAGACCTGGTGATCGGGGCGGATTCCCACACCTGCACCTACGGGGCGGTCGGGGCATTCTCCACGGGCGTCGGGTCCACGGACATGGCCGCCGGAATGGCCACGGGCAAGGCCTGGTTCCGGGTGCCCGAGGCCATCCGGGTCGAGCTTGACGGTTCCCTCGCCGGCTGGACCGGAGGCAAGGACGTGATCCTGGAGCTCATCGGCCGGTTAGGGGTGGACGGGGCCCTGTACAAATCCCTGGAGTTCACGGGGGCCGGGACGGCGTCCCTTACCATGGACGAGCGCTTCACGATCGCCAACATGGCCATCGAGGCGGGCGCCAAGAACGGGATCTTCCCGGTGGACGCGGCGACCCGGGCCTGGGCCGCCACCGTCTCCGGAAGGGCCTACACGGAGTACGAGGCCGACCCGGACGCGGTCTACTCGGACTCCCTGCGGATAGACCTAGGGAGCCTGCGTCCCACGGTGGCTTTCCCCCACCTGCCCTCCAACACCCGGCCGGCCGCGGATTCCGGCACCGTACCCGTGGACCAGGTGGTCATCGGGTCCTGCACGAACGGCCGGATCGAGGACCTCCGCGTCTCGGCCGCCATCCTCAAGGGGCGGAAGGTAGCCCGGGACGTGCGTTGCATCGTGATTCCCGCCACCCAGAAGATCTATCTCCAGGCCGTCCGGGAAGGCCTGGTGGAGGTCTTCATC
>CAYTYG010000359.1:0-3355 GCA_964441515.1 uncultured Treponema sp. | reverse complement strand
TGAAGTTCGCCGCGGAGAAGCACGCCGACGAGGGGGCCATGATGGCCGTGGCCGTCCTGGCGAGCCTGCCGGTCTTCGCGCTCTTCTTCGGCCTGTCCCGGCACTTCCTGGGTGGGTCCGCGGTCTACTCGGCGGGGAAGGAATGATGGATCTCTTCATCTTCGACATGGGCGGCGTGCTGGCCGGAAACTGCGACATAGCCCCGGAGGCCGCGCTGCGCCTGGGCCTGCCGGTGGACCGGTTCCGGGAACTGGCCCGCCCGGGCCTGGACGCCTGCATGGCCGGCCGCATGGGCACGGGGGAGTTCTGGGACCGTTTCCGCGCCGACTCGGGCCTCGCCGCCGCCGAGGACTACTGGGCGACCCTCTTCCGTCCCGTCCCGGACCCGGAGATGGAGCGCCTGGCCCGGGCCCTCAAGCCCTTCGGCCGGGTCGTGTGCGGCACGAACACCCTGGACGTGCACTACGACATCCTTCGGGACCGGGGGTTCTACGACCCCTTCGACGCCGTGTACGCATCCCATCTACTGGGAATCTGCAAGCCCGATCCGGGCTTCTGGCTCCGCATCCTGGAGGCGGAGGGAAGGGAGGCGGACCGGGCCTTCTTCGTGGACGACGCGGAGGAGAACGTACGGGCCGCCCGAGGCCTGGGCATACGGTCCCACGAGTTCCGGGATGCCGCCTCCCTGGTCCGGGACCTGGGGGAGGCCGGGATATCCATCGGCTCCGCGGAAGGACGGCCGTGAGCTTCCGCGCAGCCGCCTTGGCCCTGGCCTGCCTGGCGGTGCTCTCGGCCTGCGGGGGGAAAAAGCCCGAGGCCCCTTCGGAGCCCCCCGCGGATCTGGTCGTCTACTCTTCACACCCGACGGAGATGGTCCGGACCTTCGTGCGGGAGTTCCGGGACAGGACGGGCCTTCGCGTCCGGGTGGTCGCCGGGGGCACCGGCGAGCTTTTGGAGCGCTTGAGGGCCGAAGCCTCCTTCCCCAGGGCGGACGTCCTCTGGGGGGGCGGGGCCGAGAGCCTGGCCGCCAACACGGACCTCTTCGAGCCCTATTTCTCCCCGGAAGCCGAGGCCATACCCGGGGACCTCAAGGACCCCCGGGGCCTCTGGACGGGGTACACCGTCCTGCCCATGGTCATCCTGGTGAACGGGCGCCTCCTTCCCGGGGCGGAAACGCCGCGGACCTGGAGCGACCTGAACGCCCCGCGGCTGCGGGGGAGCATAGCCTTCGCGGACCCGGCCGTGTCCGGCAGCTCCTATACCCTCCTCAGGACCATCCTGTTGGCGGCCGGCGGGGGCGCGGCGGGCTGGCGGGCTGCGGAGGACTTCGCCCGTTCCCTGGACGGGATAGTCCTTCCCGAGTCCTCCCTTGTTTTCCGGAGCGTGGCCTCCGGGGAATACCTTGCGGGGCTCACGTACGAGAACGCCGTGATGGACGCCGGGGGGGCCGGGTCCGACGTGCGGGTGGTGTACCCCGCGGACGGGACCTCCGCGGTTCCGGACGGGGTCGCCGTCGTGCGCGGTGCCGGGCACGGCGAGTCCGCCCGGGCTTTCGTGGACTTCGTGCTCGGGAAGGACGCGGCCCTTGTCGTCGTGGACCGATTCGGGCGGCGGTCGGCGCGCTCCGACGCCCCCGGACCCGAGGGGAAGCCCCCGCTCTCGGACCTGAAGATCCTGCCCTACGACGTAGGCCGGGCCGCTTCCGAGCGCTCCGCCACGATAGACCGCTTTCGGGGCCTCCTTGCGGTTTACCGCCGGCCCTGAAGGCTTCGTCTCGCCCTTCCCGGATCATCCCTTCGCCTCGTCGGTGTCCCCGTCCCCGCGCCGGGGCGGGGACAAGCGTCCGCTGCGGAATTCCGTGGGGGTCGAGCCGACGAGCCTTCGGAAGAGGGAGCTGAAATAGCGGGAATCCCCGTAGCCGCAGAGGTCGGCCACGTCCGAGATCCGGGCGGACGGGTCCCTCAGGAGTTCCACGGCCCGGCGTATCCGGAATCGGGTCAGGTACTCGCTGAAGGTATAGCCCGTACGCCGTTTGAAGAGCCGGGCCAGGTGGTCCCCCGAGATGCCCAGGCGGCCCGCCACGGACTCCGCCGTGAGATTGGCCGCGCAGCGTCGGGTGATCTCCTCCACGGCCGCCTCCACGTAGGCGTCCCCGGGCTCCCGAACCCTCCCGGGGACGTAGCTGCGGAAGAAGGCCAGGTCGGGATCGGAATCCCGGGAGCGGTAGAGGCCCGCCCGGAGTTCGCGCTCCGCCAGCTCGTCCGCGGCCCTGCGCATCGTGCCCTCGAGGACCTCGTCGTCCACGGGCTTCAGGAGGTAGTCGAAGGCCCCCAGCCGGAGGGCGTCCTGTGCGTACCGGAAATCCGCGTACCCGGAGACCAGGACGAAGAGGGGCCGGTCCGCGGGAGGCAGTTCTTTCGACGCCTTCCTCAGGAGCTCCAGGCCGTCCAGGATGGGCATGCGGATGTCCGTGAGCACGGCCTCCGCCTTCCTCTCCCGGATCAGCTTCCAGGCCTGCTCCCCGTCCTCCGCGGCCCCCACGAGCACGTAGCCCCACTCCTCCCAGGGAGTCGTGGACTCGAGTTCCCGGCGGAAGAGCTCCTCGTCCTCCGCGATCAGGAGGCGCCTCATGACGGGATTCCCGAGGGCGGCGGAGTGTCCGGCCGCAGGGGAAATCGGACCTCGACGCGGAACCCCGTAGTACCGTCCGAGCCCGGCCCCGCCGTCACCCCGTAGCCCGGGCCGTATTCCAGCCGGAGGCGCCGGTTCGTGCCCGCCAGGCCCATGCCGTGTTTCCCCTCCGATACGGAACCCTCCGCGAGGACTCGGGATATCTCCGCCAGGGTTTCCGGGGCGGCCCCGGGCCCGTCGTCCTCCACGGCCATCACCGCGTCCTTCCCCTCGACCCTGCCCGTGACCAGCAGGAAGCCCGGCCCGGACTTACGCTCCAGACCGTGGGTGAGGGCGTTCTCCGCGAGGGGCTCCAGCACCAGGGGCGGGATAGGTACGTTCTCCAGCTCCGGGGCCGTGTCGATGCGGTAACGGAACCGATCCCCGAACCGTAGCTTCTCCACGGCCAGGTAATCCCGCACCAGATCGAGGCTCTCCCCCACGGTGGTGAACTCCTCCCGGCGCTCGGCCCCCGCCCGGAGGATCTTGCCCAGGCGGGTGGCCACCTCCGCCACCTCCGCGCTCCGCCCGAGCTTAGCCAGGGACTTGATGGCCGCGAGGGTGTTGTGCAGGAAGTGGGGATTCATCTGGGCCGCCAGGGCCCTCAGCTCCGCCTCCCGGAGGAGCTCCTGGCGCTCCAGGGCCCCCTGGATAAGGGCGGAGATCTCCCCGGTCATGGCGTTGA
>CAYTYG010000358.1:0-3364 GCA_964441515.1 uncultured Treponema sp. | reverse complement strand
AAATTGCATTATCTTCTCAATTCCAACTCGTCCTGTTGATCCGATTCCCTCCTGTTATCCTGTCGCGACTTCTCGTTTATAAACCTTATTCCTCTTCTTCGACCGGGGAGAAGCCCTCGTCGTCGTCGAAGGCCGTATCCTCGTCGAAGACCGCCTCGTTCATCTCGGCGCGGTCCTCCAGGGCCATGAGGGGCTGGAGCTCCTTTTCCTTGCTGCGCTTCTCCAGGATCTCCTCCACGTAGGCGTCCAGGTCGTCGTTCTCCCCGTCGGAGAGGCGGATGTCCCGGTACTTCTTCATGCCCGTGCCCGCCGGGATGAGGTGGCCTATGATGACGTTCTCCTTCAGGCCCCTAAGGCCGTCCGAAGCGCCGGCTATGGCGGCGTCCGTGAGCACCCGGGTGGTCTCCTGGAAGGAGGCCGCCGCGAAGAAGGAGTCGATCTTGAGGGAGGCCCTCGTGATCCCCAGGAGCAGGGGCCGGCCCACGGCGGGCTGACCGCCCTCCTCCAGGACGCGCCGGTTCTCCTCGTGGAACTTGTACTTGTCCACCTGCTGGCCGTAGATGAACCGGGTGTCCCCGGGCTGGACTATCTCCACCTTCTTCATCATCTGGCGGACGATGATGCCGATGTGCTTGTCGTTGATCGTAACGCCCTGGAGGCGGTAGACCTGCTGGACCTCGTCCATCAGGATGTCGTGGGGATTCTGGTTGCCGTCGCAGAGCTTGTCCCCGGCCTCCACCTGGTCCCCGTCGCGCACCAGGAGCCTTCGGCCCATGGGCACGAGGTGCTTGAATTCCTTGTTGAAAAGATCCCGGATCACGATGACCCGCTTGCCCTTCACGATGCCCTGGAAGACCACCGTGCCGTTGACCGTGGCCAGGACCGCGGGGGTCTTGGGCTTGCGCGCCTCGAAGAGCTCGCCGACCCGCGGAAGGCCTCCCGTGATGTCCATGGCCTTGGCGCTCTCCTTGAGCGTACGGGCCAGGGTTCGGCCGGCCTTGACGAACTCGCTGTCCTCCACGTTGAGGTAGGCTCCGCCGGGCAGGAAGTAGGTGAAGGTCTCGTTCCCCGCCTCGTCGGTGATGACGATGCGGGGCTGCTTGGCGTCCCGCTCCGCGGTGAACTCGGCGATCTTCTTCTCGACGTTGCCCGTCTCCTCGTTGATCTCTTCCTTGAGGGTCGAACCGGGGATGATATCCTCGAAGCGGACATAGCCGTCGTACTCGGAGATGATCGGGTCCGAGAAGGGGTCGAAGGTGGAGATCGTCGCCTGGGCCGGAATCACCTCGCCCACCTTGACCACGACCTCGGAGCCGTTCCGCACCTCGATGCGGCTCTCCTGGGCTATGAGCAGGAGCAGCCCCTGGTCCTTGAGTATCCGCGCGTAGGCTATGTCCGAGGACTTCACGACCTCCCCGCCCTTGCGCTTGAGGATGTCCTGATCCTTCAGGATGCGCTGGCCGTCCTCGACCAGCACCTTGTCCCCCTTGGCGAACTCGTGGGAGGCGAAGACCTTGCAGACCAGGAGGAAGCCCTTGCGGGTGAACAGGTAGCGCCCGTTGTTCTCCACGAAGGAGCCCTGGATGTCCATCACCAGGACCGGGTACTTCAGGTAGATGCGGTTCTCCTCGGAGGCCTTGGTGGCCGCTCCGCCGATATGGAAGGTACGCATCGTCAGCTGCGTTCCCGGCTGGCCGATGGACTGGGCGGCGATGATCCCCACCGCCTCGCCGATCTCCACGGCCCGCCCGGTGGCCAGGTTCCGGCCGTAGCACATGCGGCAGACGCCGTGCCGGGCCTCGCAGGTCAGAACGGTGCGGATCGTAACCTGCTCGAGCCCCGCGTCCTCTATGGCCTGGGCCGTCTCCTCCGTGATCTCGTCGTTCACGTCCACGATCACCTCCCCGGTGATCGGGTGCTTGATCCGCTCCAGGGTGAAGCGGCCGACGATGCGCTCCTTGAGGGAGGTGACGACCTCCTCGCCGTCCTTGATGGCCCTCTGGACGATGCCGTTGATCGTGCCGCAGTCCACCTCGTTGATGACGACGTCCTGGGAGATGTCCACCAGGCGGCGGGTCAGGTATCCGGCGTCCGCGGTCTTGAGGGCCGTATCCGCCAGACCTTTCCGGGCGCCGTTCGTGGAGATGAAAAACTCGATGACCGAGAGCCCTTCCTTGAAATTGGAGCGGATGGGGAGCTCGATGATGTCGCCCGACGGCTTGGCCATCAGGCCGCGCATGCCGGCCAGCTGGCGGATCTGGTTGCGGTTGTAGCGCTCCTCCTGGGTGATGTGGCCCGCCAGGTACTGCTTCTGGATGGCCTCCACCTGCTTGTTGGCGTCCTCGATCATATGGGTCTTTTCCGTGGGCACCACGATGTCGTCCATGCCGATGGTCGCGCCGAAGAAGGTCGCGTAGCGGAAACCCATGTCCTTGATGGCGTCCAGCATCGTGACGCAGACATAGGGCCCGAAGGTCTTGTAGACCTTCTCGATGAGGGAACGGAGCTCCTTGTCCCCCATCTGGAAGTTGATATAGGGCACCCCGGCGGGCATCGCGTCGTTCAGGAGGAGCCGCCCGGCCGTGGTTGTGAGGATGCCGTCCTTGGCCGCGGGAGCCTCCCTGCCTACCGCGGACCAGACGGGCGTCTTGGCCACCGGCACCTTGACCAGGGCTTCCCAGTCCAGGGCCTTCGCCTCGCAGGCCATGACCGCCTCCTCGGGGGAGGAATAGCGCCGGCCCGTACCCTTGGCCGCAGCCTTGTCCTTGGTCAGGAAGTTGATCCCCAGGACCATGTCCTGGGATGGGAAGACGATGGTCTTGCCGTTGGCCGGGTTCAGAAGGTTTCGGGAGGAGAGCATGAGGGTCCAGCACTCCGCCTGGGCCGCCTGGGTCAGGGGGACGTGGACGGCCATCTGGTCGCCGTCGAAGTCCGCGTTGTAGGCATGGCAAACCAGGGGGTGGAGCTTGATGGCCTTGCCCTCCACGAGGACGGGCTCGAAGGCCTGGATGCCCAGGCGGTGCAGCGTCGGGGCGCGGTTCAGGAGCACCGGGTGCTCCCTCACGACCTCGTCCAGGACCGCGAAGACCTCCGGGGTCTCCTGCTCCACGAGCATCTTGGCCTTCTTGATATTGTAGACGACGTCCTTCTCGACGAGCTTCTTCATGATGAAGGGCTTGAAGAGCTCGAGCGCCATCTTGGTCGGCAGCCCGCACTGCCACATCTTCAGCTCGGGGCCGACGACGATGACCGAGCGGCCCGAGTAGTCGACGCGCTTCCCGAGGAGGTTCTGGCGGAACCTTCCCTGCTTGCCCTTGAGCATGTCGGACAGGGACTTGAGCGGCCGGTTCGAGGCGCCCTTGAC